>NZ_JABULD010000705.1:0-3438 GCF_014060985.1 Pseudomonas sp. MD195_PC81_125 | reverse complement strand
TTCCTTTGAGACTGTTTGCACCCAGACAATCCATCTGCCTGGGCCAGAAGCATCCGTCAGATGAGAGGCCGCTCTTGGCCGAAAGCAGACCTGCCTCCACCGACTAATTCGCCGTCACAAACCTGTCACCCCCAACCTGCTAACCTCCCCTGCGCCACTGACCCAAGAGCCCCAAAAAAAGGTGCCCCAAGGTGTACTCCGTCGCCCCACCCCGCCAAACAATCATCCTCCGCTCCGAAAACCTCCACGCCGAAGACTTCGGCGCCCTCTTCTCCCGGTTCTTCGGCAATCGCTACGCCGACTCCCCGCCAATCCCTTCCAGCATCATCATCGGCGGTGTCTACGGCAGGCACGACGGCGTGAGTTTCCGGCGCATGCATTACCACGGTGATTTCACTGTCACCTTCCCCGAGCCGCAGGACGAGATCACCTTCGTGATCCCCACGGCGGGCAAGATTGTCTTCAACCACCGCACCGAGTCCGTCGGTGTGGCGCAGGTGGGGTTGGCGATTGATAAGGCGGATATCCGTTCGATGCGGTTTCTCGACGATCACGCGCAGCACGGGATTTCGGTGAGTCGGGCGCAGCTCACGGAGCGGTTGTCGGCGTTGTTGGTGCGGCCGGTTGTGCAGAAGATTGTGTTTGAGCCGGTAGTGGATCTGCACACGGCGGCGTTTCGGGGAATCAAGGCGTTGATTGATCTGGCGACGGGCACGGAGTTTGATCTGTTGCTCAACAGCGGCACGCTGATGCCGTCGCGGTTGCGTGAGATGTTGATTGATGCGGTGCTGGAGGCGTGGCCGCACAATTTTACCGAGGCGTTGCGCCAGCCTGCACCGAGGGTGGCGCCGCGGCATGTGAAGTTGGCGATGGCGTTCATTCAGGCGCATCCCGAGCAATTGGTCAGTGGCGTAGAGCTGGCGCGGTTGAGCAATGTCAGTCAGCGCGCTTTACAGGAAGGGTTTCGACGGTTTGTCGGGATGTCGATTGTCGCGTATCAGCGGCAGGTGCGGCTTGGCGCGGGCATTCGAGGCGCTGCGGCATTCGGCGTCGGTGACGGAGGTGGCGTTGCGCTTTGGCTTCAGCAATGTCGGGGCGGTTTTGTCAGTATTTTCAGCAGGCGTATGGGGTGAGTCCGGCGCAACTGAGGGAGCGGGGTTGATTGGTTTATAGGCAAGTAAGCTTTTGGGTCAGTTGACGGTGATGTTGGCTGACATGACGCCTTCGCGAGCAGGCTCGCTCCCACAGGGTTAGGCGGTAAATCAGGGTTGCCAATCCCCTGCCTTCACCCGTTTTTGCTGGTGCTTTGTGAATAGCGGTCATCCTTGACCTGATTGTCATCCCGTCACTTAGAACGTGTAACTGGCCTTGAGGCTGCCGCTGAAACCGTGGCTCTCACCACCGCCACTGGCACCGACTTCTGCGCCGACGCTGACCGCGCCGAGGCTGGCCATCAGGTTGACGCCGCTGCTGAACTGGTCGCGGTTGTCGAAGGCGGCGCGTTGTTCGATGTCGAGGCCCAGGAGGTGACCTTGGCTGTTGACGTCGTTGTTGCCCAGCGTGCGCTCGTAGCCGACTTGTATGCCTGGCACCAGTTGCCAGGCGCCCATCGCCACCGGGGCGAACGCCACGTTGAGGTTGGCGACGGCACTGCGGCGGGTGGCGGTGTTGTCGTCGACGTCGAGGGACAGTTCGCTGCCCTTCTCTTGGAAGCCTTTGAGGTCGAGGTGGCTGATGCGCACACCGAGGCTGGGTTCGAGAATCATGCCGTTGACCGGAGCGCGGTAACCCAGCGCCAAGGTCGCGCCGGTGAGGTTGCCGTGGGTGTCGCCCTTGGCGGTGCCGAGGCCGCCGCCGAGTTCGCGTTTGCTGGCGTAATCGACGTAGCCGGCACTGGCATTGGCGTCGACGAACAGCCCGCGTTCCAGGCTGGTGAAGCCGTAGCGCGCACCGAGGTTGAAGAAGGTGAAATCGGTATCGGCCTCGCCACTCGCGCCGCCGACGGTCCCTTTGCTGTAACCGAACCCGCCGCGGGCGCTGAGTTGTTCGGAGAAGCGCTGGGTGATGCCGACCATCAGGCCTTGGCTGTGTTCGTTGCTGCTCTCGGCGTGGGACGAGCCGTCGGTGCCGAGGTAACCGGCGAGCGCGGTGGTCCACAACCGGTATTGCCCGATTTTCAGGTCGGAGCCGCTGGCGTAGGGGGCGGCGGCTTGTTCGATCAGCGCGTTCTGCCGCAGCAGGTAGCTGGCGGCGTCGGCATGAACCTGGCCGCCGACCTGAGCTTCGACACCGCCGAGGGTGCCGGCGTCGATCGCCGATTGCAGGTAATAGTTGTAGGCGCTGTAGGTGCCAGACAGGTTGGTGCTCTGCAATTGACGCAGTAATTCGGCACCGGCAGCGGCGTTGCCGATCAATCCGGCCTGCCCCGGCAGGCTGTTGTATTCGACCAGTTTCCCGCGCAGCACATAAATGGTTTCCTGCGACAGGCCGAGGCCTTGTTTGAGGTAGTTGTCCATGCTGCCGTATTCGGCGGTGACCTCATCAAGACCGGCCTGCAGGTAGCTGGCCTGCACGCCAAGCAGCGGCGCATAGATCGAGGCCATGCTCGGCGACAACGCTTTGAGGGTCGCGGCGACGCGGGCGGCGGTGTAGTCGTTGGTCGCCAGGTAGTTGGCCATGATGGTCGCGTTGTCGACGCCGGCGATGCTCTGCAGCACGGCGGCGGTCCAGCCGGTACGGTCCTTGCCGGCAGTGCAATGGAACAGTTGCGCGCCGTCGGTGCTGGCCAGTTCGTTGAACAACTTGCCGAACTGCCCGCGCATCCCCGCGTCGCTGACGAAGGCGCGGTTGGTCTGTTCCATCATGGCGATGGCATCGGCGGCGCTTTTGAACGACACGGTGGTGATGTTCGCGCCCGAGGTGGTGCTGCCGATGATGTCGATGTTCTGGTAGGTCGCGCCACTCAGCATTGTGTCCGGCGTACCAGCGATTTCGCTCGGCGTGCGCAGGTCGTAGACGGCTTTGATGCCGAGGCTGTTGACGGTCGCCAGATCCGCTGCCGACGGCGTGATCGCGTTGGAGCGGTAGAACACGCCACCGCGCATCGTGCCATCGTGGGCCGTGGAATACGCGGTGGTCAGCCCGGCGACATCACGGAAGTTGTCGATGCTTTGCAGGCGCGGCGTGTCGAGCACGACGGTCTCGGCAGCGTGGGCAGCAGCGATGGACAGGCTCAGAACGGACAGCGAACACACAAGACGTTGAAACACAGTGCAGCCTCATTGGAATTAGTGTTGGGCTGGCTACTATCTGCAATCAACTGATACCGAATATGACAGAACGACTGCGCAAGAAAATGGCTGCGCGATCGGGCCATGGGCTGCGTTTTTTTGTCCGTGGTTAACAAAAAACTGTAGGAGCTGTCGCAGGCTGCGATCT
>NZ_JABULD010000016.1:0-2784 GCF_014060985.1 Pseudomonas sp. MD195_PC81_125 | reverse complement strand
TGCTGACAGTCCGCCATCGCTGGCAAGCCAGCTCCCACAGTTTTTTTCAATCAGCCCGACGTTATGCAGTGAACCGCACGCCGGGTTTGGCGCGTTCATCAACCGACAACTCGAACACATCCGGCCGCGCATAGTGGCCAACCACGTCATAGTCATAGCGCGCCCGAACCAGCTCATCAGTATCGATCTCAGCGGTGAGCAACCCCGCCTCGCCACGCAACGGCCCGGCCAGCACATCGCCCATCGGCCCGACAATCACGCTGCCGCCGGCAATCAACGGTCGATCCGCCGGCCAGTTGGCAATCTCCACGCCCAGCGCGTTCGGCGAAGCCTGCACCTGACAGGCACTCACCACAAAGCAACGGCCCTCATGGGCGATGTGACGCATGCTGACCTGCCACATCTCACGCTCGTCCACGGTCGGCGCGCACCAGACTTCAATGCCTTTGGCGTACATCGCCGTGCGCAGCAGCGGCATCATGTTTTCCCAGCACACCACCGCACCGAGCCTGCCGACCTGAGTGTCGAGCACCGGCAGCGTCGAGCCGTCGCCCTTGCCCCATATCAGCCGTTCGGTGCCGGTCGGCATCAGCTTGCGATGCTTGGCCACAAGCCCCGCCTGCGGGTCGAAATACAGCGCCGTGCAATACAGCGTGCTGCCGGCACGCTCGATCACGCCGATCACCAGATTGGCCCCGGTGCGCGCAGACAGGCCGGCCAGTGCCTCGGTCTCGGGCCCCGGCACGTCAATGGCGTTCGCGAAATAGCGTGCGAAGGCCTCGCGCCCCTCGGGCAGGCGATAGCCCAACTGAGTGCCAAAGCCCTCGCCTTTCGGATAGCCACCGAGCAACGCTTCCGGCATCACCACCAACGCCGCGCCGGACTCGCTGATCGCGTCTTCCCAGCTGAGGATCTGTTCCAGGGTTTCACCCTTGCCACCGGGCAAGGCGCCAATCTGCAGGGCGGCGACGATTGATTTGGGCATTGCAGTCACTCCATCAGGTTCAAGTGTTGCCGATTCTGCGGCGGCGCGGGATCATGAATAAAGACCGATTCACTGCTGAATGATATGAGCCAAATGAATATCGCATCCGTCGATCTCAACCTGCTGAAAGTCTTCGAAGCCCTGCATGAGGAGTCCAGCGCCAGCCGTGCGGCGCTGCGTCTGGGCGTGACCCAATCGGCGGTCAGCGCGGCGTTGCGCCGGTTGCGTGACGTGTATGGTGATCAATTGTTCGTGCGCACCGGACGCGGTCTGGCACCGACGCTCAAGGCCAATCAACTGAAGCCGGTGGTCAGCGAGGCGCTGAACAAATGCCGGCAAAGCCTGGCGATGGTCGACCCGGCGGCCCATCACTATGACGGCCGTTCGGTGACGGTGGGCCTGTCCGATGACTTCGAAATAGCCTATGGCCGGCGCCTGATCGAAGAAATCGCCCGCTGTGCACCCAAGCTGCGGCTGATCTTCCGCCAGACCCACAGCCAGATCGTCGCTCGCGCCCTGATGGAGCGCAGCATCGACCTGGCGATCACCGCCGGCGGATTTGCCGAGCGCCTGCTCAGTCGTCTGGTATTGGGTGAAGGGGATTATGCCTGTCTGGTCGATCCGGGCAGTCTAACGCCCGGCCAACAGGGCATCGATTTGCCGGAGTTCGTCGCCCGTGAGCACATTCTGGTGTCCTCGGGCGGCTTTATCGGCATCACCGATGAAGGTCTGGCGGCGCTGGGGCTGAGCAGGCGGGTCTGCGCCTCCACCACCCACTTTGCCGCGCTGCCGCATCTGCTCAAGGGCAGCGACGCCGTGGCAACCATCCCGACCCATGCCGCCCAGGCCATTGCCCAGCTCAGCGGACTGATGCTGCTGCCCTGCCCGCTGGCGCTGCCGCGTTACCCGATCGAACTGGGCTGGCGCACCAGCACGCAGATCGACCCGGTGGTGATCAAGGTACGTGAGGCGATTGTTGCGTGTTTCAACGCAGACTGACGGCTGTGTTACTTGTTGGCCGCCATCAGTCGATTGACCTCACTACGCACCATGTTGGCGAATTCCGGCGGGGACATGCCATCAAGCTCGGCGCGCACCCACTCGGCCCATTTGCCCTTGCGCTTGGAGCGTTCGCCGAACAACCGCGCGGCTTCGCCTTTGGCTTTGCCCAGATTGTTCTGCCAGAGTTCGAACAGACGGGATTTCTCGTCTTCCAGCGCGGCGCGCTCGGCGAGGGATTTGTCGGCCAGATTGAAACTCATGGGGAAATACCTGCTGCGTAAAATGGCGACATCTTACACGCTCGGCGAAAATCTCCCGCGCAGGTTTTTCTTTCGCACCTAAAATCAGTGCAACTTTTCAGTCCGCGCCACACTCCATTGATCACTGTTCATCCATCTGCAAGGAGTCACCCAATGGCCCGCAAATCCCGCGTGCAAGCCGTCGAAGACCAAATCAAGGATCAGGCGTTCAGCGAACTTCAGGCTTTGATCGAAGAGTCCGACAAACTGCTCAAGAGCAGCGCCTCACTGGTGGGCGAGGAAGCCGAGACCCTGCGCGGACAAATCGCCCTGAAGCTGCAACAGGCGCTGGACTCGGTGTCCAGCGTGCGTGAGCGCACCAAACCGGCGGTCGAGGCCACCGAGAGCTACATTGGCGGCCATCCGTGGCAGACCGTGGCGATTTCCGCCGGTTTTGGCCTGGTGGTGGGCTTGTTGCTCGGTCGTCGCTAAGCGACGTTTGTCAGAGCGCATTGTTCAAGGCCTGACAATAAATCTGTGGCGAGGGAGCTTGCTCCC
>NZ_JABULD010000548.1:0-27912 GCF_014060985.1 Pseudomonas sp. MD195_PC81_125 | reverse complement strand
CTGGCTTGCCAGCGATGGCGGCGGCAGATTCACCATTGATGTTCATTGCCACAGCGCTTTCGCGAGCAGGCTCGCTCCCACAAGGAAATTGCAGTGCAACGAAGGCATCGCGGTGATTGAAAAGTAAATGAGCCCCTTCCGTCATTTACACCAAAAGTCGCGTTGACAAGTTCCGGAAAGCCTACCGATACTTCAGCACAGTCATACGACAACCTACAACAAACCTAATAACAACGTGTAAGGGAGTGCCATGACGTCCACCTCTATTCCCCGTGCCCCGTTCAATCGTCTGCTGCTGACCGGCGCCGCCGGCGGCCTGGGCAAAGTCCTGCGCGAACGTATGCGCCCTTATGCCCATGTCTTGCGCCTGTCGGACATCGCCGCTCTCGCCCCTGCCGTTGATGATCGCGAAGAAATAATCCCCTGCGATCTGGCCGACAAACAGGCGGTGCACCAACTGGTCGAAGGCGTCGACGCGATCCTGCATTTCGGCGGTGTCTCCGTGGAGCGGCCCTTCGAAGAGATCCTCGGCGCCAACATCTGCGGCGTATTTCACATCTACGAAGCTGCACGCCGCCATGGCGTCAAGCGAGTGATCTTCGCCAGTTCCAACCACGTCATCGGCTTCTACAAACAGGACGAACCGCTCGACGCCAGCTGCGCCCGCCGCCCCGACGGCTACTACGGATTGTCCAAGTCCTACGGCGAAGACATGGCCAGTTTCTACTTCGATCGCTACGGCATCGAGACCGTCAGCATCCGCATCGGCTCCTCATTTCCCGAGCCGCAGAACCGCCGAATGATGCACACCTGGCTCAGCTTCGACGACCTCACCCAATTGCTCGAACGCGCACTGTACACGCCCAACGTTGGCCATACCGTGGTCTATGGCATGTCCGCCAACAAGGACGTCTGGTGGGACAACCGCTTCGCCAGCCACCTCGGTTTTGAAGCCAGGGACAGCTCCGAAGTGTTCCGTGAAAAAGTCGAAGCGCAACCCATGCCCGCCGCCGATGACCCGGCACGGATCTACCAGGGTGGCGCGTTCGTCGCCGCCGGCCCCTTCGGCGACTGAACACCCTGACAACGACGCAAAGGAATGAGTATGCAAGCCGAATTGATCGTCGATGCTCGCAACGCCGTGGGTGAAAGCCCGGTCTGGGTGCCGCAGGAAAACGCGCTGTATTGGGTCGATATTCCCAACGGCGGGCTGCAACGCTGGAGCGCTGACACCGGCCATGTGCACGCCTGGAAAACCCCTGAAATGCTCGCCTGCATCGCCCGTCACAGCGGTGGCGGCTGGGTTGCCGGCATGGAGAGCGGCTTTTTTTCATCTGCATCCGCACAGCGATGGCAGCCTCGACAGCGAACGACTCGCCACCGTCGAGCACAGCCGGGCAGACATGCGCCTCAACGATGGTCGCTGCGACCGCCAGGGCCGTTTCTGGGCCGGCAGCATGGTGCTGAACATGGGCCTGAACGCGCCTGCAGGCCGACTCTACCGCTACGGCGCCGTCTCGTCAGGCGTGATCGAAGCGCAGCTCGACGGGTTCATCGTGCCGAACGGCCTCGGCTTCAGCCCCGACGGCAAGACGATGTACCTGTCCGATTCACATCCGCACGTGCAATTGATCTGGGCCTTCGATTACGACACCGAGACCGGCACGCCATCGAACCGCCGCGTTTTCGTCGACATGAACCACTTCCCCGGCCGACCGGATGGCGCTGCCGTGGATGCCGAAGGCTGCTACTGGATTTGCGCCAACGACGCCGGACTGATTCACCGTTTTGCTCCGGACGGGCGCCTCGACTTCTCGCTGCAAGTGCCGGTGCAGAAACCGACGATGTGTGCCTTCGGCGGCAGCGACATGGACACGTTGTTTGTCGCCTCGATTCGTCCCGGCGACGACCGCGATCCGCAATCCCTGGCCGGCGGCGTGTTCGCGTTGAAGCCCAACGTCAAAGGCCTTGCCGAATCCTTGTTCAACGATCTGCTTTAAACCCCTCTGCTGCACCGCTGCGCCTTGAACACAACAATAACAAGACTGGAGACTCACCCCCATGAACTTCAAACGCACCTTACTGGCCGCCGCACTCCCACTGATGTTTACCTTCACTGGCGCCGCCCAGGCCCTGCAACTCAAATTCGCTGACATCCACCCCGCCGGTTATCCAACGGTGGTGGCCGAAGAAAACATGGGCAAGACCCTGACCCGGGAAACCAACGGCGAGCTGACCTTCCAATACTTCCCCGGCGGCGTGCTGGGCTCTGAAAAGGAAGTCATCGAGCAGATGCAAGTCGGCGCGGTGCAGCTGTCTCGCGTCAGCCTGGGTATTGTCGGCCCCGTGGTCCCGGACGTGAACGTGTTCAACATGCCGTTCATCTTCCGCGACCATCAACACATGCGTAACGTCATCGATGGCCCGGTGGGCGACGAGATCCTCGACAAAATCACCCACTCCGAATTCGGCTTGGTGGCGCTGGCCTGGATGGACGGCGGCACGCGCAACGTCTACACCAAGAAACCGGTACGCAAGCTCGAAGACCTCAAGGGTATGAAGATTCGCGTGCAAGGCAACCCGATGTTCATCGACATGATGAACGCCATGGGCGGTAACGGTATCGCCATGGACACCGGGGAAATCTTCAGCGCCTTGCAGACCGGCGTGATCGACGGCGCGGAAAACAACCCGCCGACCCTGCTCGAACACAACCACTTCCAGAACGCCAAGTTCTATAGCCTGACCGGTCACCTGATCCTGCCGGAGCCGATTGTGATGTCAAAAATCACTTGGGAAAAACTCACCCCGGAACAACAGGCGCTGGTCAAGACCGCCGCCAAGGCTGCCCAGGCTGAAGAACGCGTGCTGTGGGACAAGAAGTCCGCTGCCAGCGAAGAAAAACTCAAGGCCGCGGGCGTCGAGTTCATCCAGGTCGACAAGAAACCCTTCTACGACGCCACCGCGCCAGTGCGGGAAAAGTATGGCGCGGCGTACGCCGACCTGATCAAGAAAATCGAAGCCGTTCAGTAACGCCTCCCGCTCCGTACTCATTAACCAGGCCCGGCGCACCTGATGACTCAGGTGCGCCCGGTTACGGTGGAACCCGATGAAGAATCTGCTGCTGCGTATCAACGACAAGATCTACATGACGTGCATCTGGGTCGCCGGCCTTGCCGTCCTGGCGATTTCCCTGATGATTCCCTGGGGCGTGTTCGCCCGCTACGTCCTGGGCACCGGTTCGAGCTGGCCAGAGCCCACGGCGATCCTGCTGATGATGGTGTTTACCTTCATCGGCGCCGCCGCCAGTTACCGCGCCGGCGCACACATGGCCGTGGCCATGCTCACCGATCGCATGCCCCCACAACTGAGAGCTGCGGCGGCGATATTCTCGCAACTGCTCATGGCGTCGATCTGCATTTTCATGACCATCTGGGGCGCCAAGCTGTGCATGTCCACCTGGAATCAGTTCATGGCAGCCCTGCCCGATCTGCGGGTTGGCGTGACCTACTTGCCGATTCCCGTGGGCGGCTTGCTGACGCTGGTTTTCGTTCTGGAAAAGCTCTTGCTCGGTGACCAGAGCAAACGGCGTGTCGTGCAGTTCGATCTGGTTGAAGAAAGCGAAGGTGCCGCTTAATGGACGCTCTGATTCTGCTGGGCAGTTTTATCGTATTGATCCTGATCGGCATGCCAGTCGCCTACGCGCTGGGCGCCGCCGCACTGATCGGTGCATGGTGGATCGACATCCCGTTCCAGGCGGTGATGATTCAGGTCGCGTCGGGGGTGAACAAATTCTCACTGCTGGCCATTCCGTTCTTCGTCCTGGCCGGTGCGATCATGGCCGAGGGCGGCATGTCCCGCCGGCTGGTGGCATGTGCCGGAGTGCTGGTGGGCTTCGTGCGCGGTGGTCTGTCGCTGGTCAACATCGTCGCCTCGACCTTCTTCGGCGCGATCTCCGGCTCCTCGGTGGCCGACACCGCGTCGGTGGGTTCAGTGCTGATTCCGGAAATGGAACGCAAGGGCTATCCACGAGACTTCTCCACCGCGGTGACCGTCAGCGGCTCGGTGCAAGCCCTGCTCACGCCGCCAAGCCATAACTCGGTGCTCTATTCTCTGGCTGCCGGTGGTACGGTTTCGATTGCCTCGCTGTTCATGGCCGGCATCGTGCCGGGCTTGATGATGAGCGCTTGCCTGATGGTGCTGTGCCTGATCTTCGCGAAAAAGCGCAACTACCCCAAGGGTGAAGTGATCCCGATGCGCCAGGCGCTGAAAATCGTCGGCGAAGCACTCTGGGGCATGATGGCGATGGTGATCATCCTCGGCGGCATCCTCTCGGGGATCTTCACCGCCACGGAATCGGCGGCGATTGCCGTGCTGTGGTCATTCTTCGTGACCATGTTCATCTACCGCGATTACAAGTGGAGCGAACTGCCGAAACTGATGCACCGCACCGTGCGGACGATTTCGATCGTGATGATCCTGATCGGTTTCGCCGCAAGCTTCGGCTACATCATGACCCTGATGCAGATCCCGGCGAAGATCACCACGCTGTTCCTGACCCTGTCGGACAACCGCTACGTGATCCTGATGTGCATCAACGTCATGCTGCTGTTGCTCGGCACGGTGATGGACATGGCGCCGCTGATCCTGATCCTCACGCCGATTCTGATGCCGGTGATTCTCGGCATCGGTGTCGACCCGGTGCAATTCGGCATGATCATGCTGGTCAACCTCGGGATCGGGCTGATAACACCGCCGGTGGGCGCGGTGCTGTTTGTCGGTTCGGCGGTGGGCAAGGTCAGTATCGAGCGCACCGTGAAAGCGCTGCTGCCGTTCTATGCCGTGCTGTTTCTGGTGTTGATGCTGGTCACTTACATCCCCGCCATTTCCCTGTGGCTACCGCACTTGGTGTTGTAACAGCCTGAAAGATCGCAGCCTCGTTTCACTCGACAGCTCCTACATGGGAATGGTGAACATCCTGCAGGAGCTGCCGAAGGCTGCGATCTTTTGCTTTTCGCCCCACATAAAAACCCGATAGAACTTCCGGACTCGCGCCCACCTCATAGCTAACAAGCCCTCCATTCTGGTAACGACATGGACCTTGTTATCGCCCGCCCTGAAGGTTTGTACTGCCCTGCCGGGGATTTCTATATTGATCCGTGGCGCCCGGTCGAGCGCTCGGTGATCACCCATGCCCACGGCGATCACGCCCGTAACGGCAATCAGCACTACCTTGCCAGCAGCGCCAGCGAAGGGATTTTGCGCGCGCGCCTGGGTCAGGACATCAACCTGCAAACCCTCGCCTACGGCCAGCGGCTGACCCACCACGGCGTGACCTTGAGTTTCCATCCCGCCGGACATGTGCTCGGTTCGGCCCAGGTGCGTCTGGAATACGGCGGTGAAGTCTGGGTCGCGTCCGGCGACTACAAGATCGAACCCGATGGCACCTGCGCGCCGTTCGAACCGGTGCGCTGCAACACCTTTATCACCGAATCGACCTTCGGCCTGCCGATCTACCGCTGGCAGCCACAGGCGCAGGTGTTCAGCGAGATCAACCAGTGGTGGCAGGCAAACATCGCGGCGGGCAAGGCCAGCGTGCTGTTCTGTTATTCATTCGGCAAGGCTCAGCGGATCCTGCATGGCATCGACGCCAGCCTCGGTCCGATCCTCAGCCATGGAGCCGTCGAGCCGCTGAACCGGGTCTACCGCGAGGCCGGCGTGTACCTGCCGCCGACGATCTACGCCGGCGATATCAAAAAAATCCGACCCGATCATGCGTCAGGCGCTGGTCATCGCCCCGCCCTCGGCGGGCGGCAGCACCTGGATGCGCCGGTTCGGTGATTTCAGCGATGCGTTTGCCAGCGGCTGGATGCGCCTGCGCGGCACCCGCCGGCGGCGCGGCGTGGATCGTGGTTTCGTGCTGTCGGATCACGCCGATTGGCCGGGCCTGCTCTGGGCGATCGAACAGACCGGCGCCGAACGGGTGATGGTCACCCACGGTTCGATCGGCGTGCTGGTGCGCCATCTGCGTGAACAAGGCCTGGATGCGCAGGGCTTCAACACCGAATACGGCGACGATGAAGAGGAAAACATTGACGCCGAACCTGCCATCGCCGAGGTGCAAGCATGAAAGCCTTCGCCGAGTTGTATGCCGAACTCGACGCCACCACGTCCAGCAACGCCAAGCTGGCCGCCATGCAAGCCTACTTCGCCCAGGCGGCGCCGCAGGATGCGGCGTGGGCGGTATATTTTCTGTCCGGCGGACGCCCGCGGCAACTGGTGCCAGTGCGCATCCTGCGCGAACTGGCGGTGGAGGTTTCGGGGCTGCAGCCATGGCTGTTCGAAGAAAGTTATCAATCCGTCGGCGATCTGGCGGAAACCATTTCGCTGGTGCTGCCAGAAAACCTGCACAGCTCCGAGGCCGGCCTCGCCGAATGGATCGAAGACAAGCTGCTGCCGCTGCGCGGTGAAACCCCGGAGTATCTCCGCCCGCCAACTGCCCGCACTGTGGGCGCAGCTGGACCGGCCGAGTCTGATGTTGTGCATCAAATTGATCACCGGCAGCTTTCGCGTCGGCGTGTCGAAACTGTTGGTCACTCGCGCATTGG
Source organism: Pseudomonas sp. MD195_PC81_125 (assembly GCF_014060985.1). Classification (NCBI taxonomy): domain Bacteria; kingdom Pseudomonadati; phylum Pseudomonadota; class Gammaproteobacteria; order Pseudomonadales; family Pseudomonadaceae; genus Pseudomonas; species Pseudomonas sp. MD195_PC81_125. The sequence goes on along the minus strand of NZ_JABULD010000548.1, from coordinate 21,304 downwards.
CATCGATGGCCGGCCTCGACAGCAAACGTGTGGCGCAGCGTCTGGTGGGTTACACCGACCTGTCGAACCGGCCGAACGCGGCCAGCTACCTGAAACTGATCGCCCCGGAATCCGCCGACGAACACGCTCAGCGCGGCGGCCAGCCCTACCCGTTTTTTCCTCGCCCATGCCTTGTCGCAACCGGTGGAAGAGTTCGAAACCTTGCTGGGCCCGGCGAGCAACTGGCAGGTGGAATGGAAGTGGGACGGGATCCGCGCGCAGGTGGTCAAGCGCGAGGGTCGGTTGTGGGTCTGGTCGCGCGGTGAAGAACTGGTGACCGAACGCTTTCCCGAATTCGATACGTTGATCCACGCGTTACCCGACGGCACGGTGATCGACGGCGAAATCGTGGTCTGGAAAAGCACCCACCCCAGCACCGAAGACGCGTTCGACCCGCAATCGACAGCTGCGCCGGCGGTGCAACCCTTCGCCCTGCTGCAGCAACGGATCGGGCGTAAAACCCTCGACAAGAAGATCCTCGAAGAAGTGCCGGTGGTGCTGCTCGCCTACGACTTGCTGGAGTGGCAGGGCGAAGACTGGCGCAATCGTCCGCAGGCCGAACGGCGTGCGCAACTGGAACAAGTGATCGCCCACGGTAACAACCCGGTGTTACTGGCCTCGCCGATGCTCACTGGCAGTGACTGGTTCGACCTCGCCCGGCAACGCGAAGCCTCACGGCGACTGGGGGTCGAGGGCATGATGCTCAAGGCCCGCGACGCCCTGTATGGCGTGGGCCGGACCAAGGACATGGGCGTGTGGTGGAAGTGGAAGGTCGATCCGTTCAGCGTCGATGCGGTATTGATCTACGCCCAGCGCGGCCATGGCCGGCGCGCCAGTCTGTACAGCGATTACACCTTCGCCGTGTGGGACGGCCCGCCCGAGTCCAGCCAACGGGCGCTGGTGCCGTTCGCCAAGGCCTATTCGGGGCTGACCGACGAGGAGATGCGTCAGGTCGACAGCATCGTGCGCAAGACCACCGTGGAAAAATTCGGCCCGGTCAGCAGCGTCAAACCGAGTCTGGTGTTCGAACTGGGTTTCGAAGGGATTGCCCTGTCGCGACGGCACAAGAGCGGCATTGCCGTGCGTTTTCCGCGCATGCTGCGCTGGCGCCAGGACAAGACGGTGGATGAGGCCGACAGCCTGGCGACGTTGCAGGATTTGCTGGCCTGACCCGGTTTCCGGGGACAAACCTCCAATCATCCTGAATGAATTCCCTGTGGTGAGGGAATTTTGTGGTGAGGGGATTTATCCCCCGATCGGCTGCGCAGCAGCCGCAGATCCGGTACGCGCGGTTTGCTGAAAGAACACTGGGGGCCGCTTCGCAGCCCATCGGGGATAAATCCCCTCACCACAAATCACCTCACCCCTGGTCCTCTCAACCACAGAAAAATGCGTGTCTCGACCCAACTTGGTGCAGCCTTCAACAGCCGCCCGGTTCCGTGCACCAATCCCTCTCCCTCGTCCCTCCCCCAACCTTTTAAAACACTTGTTCGGGACTCTGGTTCGGAAATTGCTACTTTCTATAGGTCGTACGCGTTCCAGTAACAATAATTCTGCGCCACAAGCGCTCATATTGGTTCTTAGGGATTGAATAATGAAAAAAGCATTGCTGACCCTTTCTGCACTGGCGTTGTGCATGGCTGCCGGCTCCGCGCTGGCCAAGGAATACAAAGAGCTGCGTTTTGGCGTTGATCCTTCCTACGCACCGTTCGAGTCGAAAGCGGCCGACGGCAGCCTGGTGGGCTTCGACATCGACCTGGGCAACGCGATCTGCGCCGAGCTGAAGGTCAAGTGCAAATGGGTTGAAAGCGACTTCGACGGCATGATTCCGGGCCTCAACGCCAACAAATTCGACGGTGTGATCTCGTCGATGACCGTGACCCCGGCCCGTGAAAAGGCGATCGATTTCTCCAGCGAACTGTTCTCCGGCCCGACTTCCTACGTGTTCAAGAAGGGTTCCGGCCTGAGCGATGATGTCGCTTCCCTCAAGGGCAAATCCGTCGGTTACGAGCAAGGCACCATCCAGGAAGCCTACGCCAAGGCCGTACTGGAGAAGGCCGGGGTGAAAATCCAGGCTTACGCCAACCAGGACCAGGTCTACGCCGACCTGAAAAACGGCCGCCTCGACGCCTCGATCCAGGACATGCTGCAAGCCGAACTGGGCTTTTTGAAGTCGCCGGATGGCGCCAACTACGAAGTCAGCAAGCCGGTCGACAGCGAATTGCTGCCAGCCAAAACCGCTGTCGGTATTAAGAAAGGTAACAAAGAGCTGAAGGCGCTTTTAGATAAAGGTATCAAAGCGTTACACGATGACGGCAAATACGCCGAGATTCAAAAGAAGCACTTTGGCGATCTGAATCTGTACAGCGGTAAATAATGCCCTGGCGCCCATCACTCGATGGGCGCCTTTTCCATCCGCTCAGGTTGCTGATTTATGTTCGAAAACCTCTTACAAAATCTGGGGCTCTCCGCCTTCAGCCTCAAGGGCTTCGGTCCGTTGCTGTTGGAAGGCACCTGGATGACCATCAAATTATCGGCGTTGTCGCTGCTGGTGGCCGTGTTGCTCGGTCTCTTGGGCGCCAGTGCCAAACTGTCGAAATCCAGACTGCTGCGCCTGCCTGCCCAGCTCTACACCACGCTGATCCGCGGCGTGCCGGATCTGGTGCTGATGCTGCTGATTTTCTACAGCCTGCAAACCTGGCTGACCGCCCTGACCGACGTCATGGAGTGGGACTACATCGAAATCGACTCCTTTACCGCCGGGGTGATCACGCTGGGCTTCATCTATGGTGCGTATTTCACCGAAACCTTCCGTGGCGCGATTCTCGCCGTACCGCGCGGTCAGGTCGAAGCGGCCACCGCCTACGGCCTCAAACGCGGCCAGCGCTTTCGCTTCGTGGTGTTCCCGCAAATGATGCGTTTTGCCTTGCCGGGCATTGGCAACAACTGGATGGTAATGCTCAAGGCCACTGCGCTGGTGTCGATCATCGGTCTGGCGGATCTGGTCAAAGCCGCGCAGGACGCCGGTAAAAGCACCTATCAACTGTTCTACTTCCTGGTACTCGCCGCCTTGATCTATCTGCTGATCACCAGTGCATCCAACGTTATCCTGCGCTGGCTTGAGCGTCGTTACGCCGCCGGTGCCCGGGAGGCCGTACGATGATCGAACTCCTGCAGGAATACTGGAAACCCTTCCTTTATACCGACGGCACCAACATCACCGGACTGGCGATGACGATGTGGTTGCTCAGCGCCTCGATTTTCATCGGTTTTCTGGTGTCGATCCCGCTGTCGATTGCCCGGGTCTCGTCGCGCTTCTATGTGCGCTGGCCGGTGCAGTTCTACACCTACCTGTTCCGTGGCACGCCGCTCTATATCCAGTTGCTGATCTGCTACACCGGGATCTACAGCCTGGCCGCCGTGCGCGCGCAACCGTTGCTCGACAGTTTCTTTCGCGATGCGATGAACTGCACGATCCTCGCGTTTGCCTTGAACACCTGCGCCTACACCACGGAGATTTTCGCCGGGGCGATCCGTAGCATGAACCACGGTGAAGTCGAAGCGGCCAAGGCCTACGGCCTGACCGGCTGGAAGCTGTATGCCTACGTGATCATGCCCTCGGCGCTGCGCCGTTCGTTGCCGTATTACAGCAACGAAGTGATCCTGATGCTGCACTCGACCACCGTGGCCTTCACCGCGACCATCCCCGACATCCTGAAAGTGGCGCGGGACGCCAACTCGGCGACCTACCTGACCTTCCAGTCGTTCGGCATCGCCGCGCTGATCTACCTGACCATTACCTTTGCGCTGGTCGGCCTGTTCCGTCTCGCCGAACGCCGATGGCTGGCCTTCCTCGGGCCGACCCACTAGGAAACCCTGTAATGCGACACCAGATCCATGACCTGTTGGCCCCGGTGCCGGGGACCGCACGCCAGATCCACAGCTTCCACTTCGGCCCGGAGCAGGCCCAAGGCAAGATCTACATCCAGTCCTCGCTGCATGCCGACGAAATGCCCGGCATGCTCGTGGCCTGGCACCTCAAGCAGCGCCTGGCGGAGCTGGAAGCCGCCGGGCGCCTGCGCAGCCAGATCGTGCTGGTGCCGGTGGCCAATCCGGTCGGCCTCGAACAAGTGCTGATGGACGTGCCGCTGGGCCGTTACGAGCTGGAGAGCGGGCAGAATTTCAATCGCTGGTTCGTCGACCTCAGCGAAGAAATCGGCAACGACATCGAGGGTAAACTGGGCGACGACCCGCAGCGCAACCTTGAGCTGATCCGCGCCAGCCTGCGCAACGCCCTCGCCCGCCAGACACCCGCCACGCAGCTACAATCCCAGCGCCTGACCCTGCAACGGCTGGCGTGTGATGCCGACATGGTGCTGGATCTGCACTGCGATTTCGAATCGGTGGTTCACCTCTACACCACGCCCGAGGCGTGGCCGCAGGTCGAGCCGCTGGCGCGTTACATCGAAGCCCAGGCAAGCTTGCTGGCCACCGATTCCGGCGGCCAGTCGTTCGACGAATGCTTCACCCTGCTATGGTGGCAACTGCAGGAACGCTTTGGCGAGCACTTCGAGATTCCGCTGGGCAGTTTTTCGGTGACCGTGGAGTTGCGCGGCCAGGGTGACGTCAATCACCCGATGGCCAGTCGTGACTGCCAGGCCTTGATCGATTACCTGATCCAGTTCGATGCGATCGTCGGCGAGACCAAGCCGCAGCCGCCCCTGCCCTTCCCCGCCACGCCGCTGGCCGGCGTCGAACCGGTGACCACGCCGGTCGGCGGCTTGCTGGTGTACACCGCCACGGCCGGGCAATACCTGCAAGCCGGGCAACAGATTGCCGAAATCATCGACCCGATCCACGACCGGGTCACCCCCATTCATTGCACCGCTGCCGGCGTCATGTACGCCCGCTCGCTGCGGCGCATGGCCACTGCCGGCATGGTGATCGCCCACGTGGCCGGCGCCGAAGCCTATCGCAGCGGCTATCTACTTTCGCCTTGAGGATGTCTGTCCCATGTACAAATTGACGGTTGAAGGTCTGCACAAAAGCTATGGCGACCATCAGGTACTCAAAGGCGTTTCGCTCAAGGCCAGGACCGGCGACGTGATCAGCCTGATCGGCGCCAGCGGCTCGGGCAAAAGCACCTTTTTGCGCTGCATCAACTTCCTCGAACAACCCAACGATGGCGCTATGAGCCTCGACGGCCAGGCGATTCGCATGGTCACCGACCGCCACGGCATGCATGTCGCCGACCCGAATGAACTGCAACGCCTGCGCACGCGACTGGCGATGGTGTTCCAGCACTTCAACCTGTGGAGCCACATGACCGTGCTGGAAAACATCACCATGGCCCCGCGCCGGGTGCTGGGTTGCAGCAAACAGGAAGCGGAAGACCGCGCCCGGCGTTACCTGGACAAGGTTGGCCTGCCGGCGCGCGTCGCCGATCAGTACCCGGCGTTTCTCTCCGGCGGCCAGCAACAGCGGGTGGCGATTGCCCGGGCGCTGGCGATGGAGCCGGAGGTGATGTTGTTCGACGAACCGACCTCGGCCCTCGACCCGGAGCTGGTGGGCGAAGTGCTGCGGGTGATTCAGGGGCTGGCCGAGGAAGGCCGGACGATGATCATGGTGACCCATGAAATGAGCTTCGCCCGGAAGGTCTCCAGCCAGGTGTTGTTCCTGCATCAAGGGCTGGTGGAAGAAGAAGGCGCGCCGGAAGACGTTCTGGGCAACCCGAAGAGCGAACGGCTGAAGCAGTTCCTCAGCGGTAACCTCAAGTAACCCGAATCCCTTGTGTAGGACCTGCCGCAGGCTGCGATCTTTTGATCTTGAAAGGCAACATCAAAAGATCGCAGCCTGCGGCAGCACCTACACGGGGATTGCGGCGTGATTAAACCTTTCGCCAGTCGGCGCGGTCACTGAAGGAACACGTTCAGAGCGCACGCCGCCGGTATGCCCACCTCCACCGACCTCGCAAAAACCTGGTTCAACGCACGCAACTGGAAGCCGTTCGCCTTTCAAAAGCAGGTATGGGCCGCCGTTAAAAAAGGTCAGTCCGGGTTGCTCCACGCCAGCACCGGCGCCGGTAAAACCTATGCGGTGTGGTTCGCCGCGCTCAACCGCTTCGCCCGCATCAAACCCAGCGTTGCAGACAGCAAAAAACGCAAAGCGCCAGCCGAACCGCTGACCGTGTTGTGGATCACGCCGATGCGCGCCCCTCGCTGCCGACACTGCGCGTGCCCTGCAAACGCCCGTCACTGATTTGCAGATTCCGTGGAGCATCGGTCTGCGCACCGGCGACACCAGCAGCGCTGAACGCGCACGTCAGGGCCAACGCCTGCCGACCACGCTGATCACCACCCCGGAAAGCCTGACCCTGCTGCTCGCCCGCGCCGACGCACAAACCGCACTGTCGAGCCTGCGCATGATCGTCGTCGATGAATGGCACGAACTGCTCGGCAACAAACGCGGCGTACAGCTGCAACTGGCCCTCGCCCGCCTGCGCCACTGGCAACCGGAACTGATCGTCTGGGGCGTGTCCGCGACCCTCGGTAATCAAGCTCACGCCGAACAGGTGCTGATCCCACAGGGCGGCGGGATCAGCGTGCAGGGCCAGAGCGAAAAATCACTCAAGGTCGACACCTTGATCCCGCCCGCCATCGAACGTTTTCCGTGGGCCGGGCACATTGGTCTGAAGATGCTGCCGCAGGTTGTCGCCGAACTCGACGCCTGCGCCAGCAGCCTGGTCTTCACCAACACCCGCGCGCAGTCGGAGATCTGGTATCAGGCGTTGCTCGAAGCGCGGCCTGACTGGGCCGGGTTGATCGCACTGCACCACAGTTCGCTGGCCCGCGAGACCCGCGACTGGGTCGAGCAAGCGTTGAAGGACGGGCAGTTGAAAGCCGTAGTCTGCACCTCGAGCCTGGATCTGGGCGTGGACTTTCTGCCCGTCGAGCGGGTGTTGCAAATCGGCTCGGCCAAGGGCGTGGCGCGGCTGATGCAACGCGCCGGGCGCTCCGGTCACGCGCCGGGGCGCACCTCGCGAGTGACGCTGGTGCCGACCCACAGCCTGGAACTGATCGAAGCCGTCGCCGCACGCGATGCCGTGGCGCAGCGACTCATCGAACCGCGCCTGTCGCCGCACCAACCGCTGGATGTGCTGGTGCAGCATCTGGTCAGCATGGCGCTGGGCGGTGGCTTTATTCCGGAGGCGCTGTACGAAGAAGTCCGTGGTGCCTGGGCTTATCGAGACCTGACGCTGGCGGACTGGGCCTGGGCGCTGGCGTTCGTACGTCACGGCGGGCTGTCTCTGACAGCCTATCCGGATTACCGCCGGGTCGAACCGGACGAAAACGGCGTCTGGCGCGTCCCCGATGCACGGCTCGCCCGCCGTCATCGCATGAGCATCGGCACCATCGTCAGCGATGCGAGCATCCATCTGAAATTCTGGAGCAAGGGTGGCGGCGGCAAGCAATTGGGCAGCGTCGAGGAAGGTTTTATTGCGCGGCTGAAACCGGGTGACGGCTTTCTGTTCGCCGGACGCTTGCTGGAATTGGTGCGGGTGGAAAACATGACCGCGTACGTCAAACGCAGCACCGCAAAGAAAGCCGCCGTGCCGCGCTGGAATGGCGGGCGGATGCCGCTTTCCAACGAATTGGCCGCCGCCGTGGTCAGTCGCTTCACAGCAGCCGCGCGGGGTGAGTTTGTCGGCCCGGAAATGCACGCGCTGCAACCGTTGCTGCAAACCCAGGCGCGCTGGTCGGGTCTGCCCACTTCCGACAGTCTGTTGGCGGAGGTGCTGAAATCCCGCGAAGGCTGGCATCTTTTCCTCTACCCGTTTGCCGGGCGCCAGGTGCATTTGGGGCTCGCCAGCCTGTTGGCGTGGCGCATGAGCCAGCGCCAGCCGCTGACGTTTTCGATTGCGGTCAACGATTACGGGCTGGAGTTGCTCAGCGCCACACCGGTCGATTGGTCCGGGCAATTCGATGCAGCACTGCTCAGCCCCGAGCAGCTGCTGCGCGACGTGCTCGCCAGCCTGAATGCCGGGGAGCTGGCGTTGCGGCGCTTTCGCGAAATTGCGCGAATCGCCGGGCTGGTGTTCGCCGGCTATCCCGGCGCACCGAAAAGTACCCGTCAGGTGCAGGCCTCCAGCGGATTGTTCTTCGAAGTATTCAAGCAATACGACGCCGACAACCTGCTGCTGGCCCAGGCCGGGGAAGAAGTCTTGCGGGAAGAACTGGATATCCGTCGTCTGGAACAGACATTGGAGCGAATCAACCGGATGAAACTGGACATGCACCTGATCAAACGGCCTACACCGCTGGGCTTTCCGTTGCTGGTGGAGCGCATGCGCGAAAGCATGAGCTCGGAAAAACTTGCCGACCGCATCCGGCGCATGGTCGGTGATCTGGAGCAATCCGCCGACAAGGGTCAAGCCTCATGAGTGCAGCGTATCCCGTGCGCCTGGCCGGCGAGGAACTCTGGCTGCTGCCGGAAAAGGCTCTGTACTGGCCAGCGCAGCAAGCGCTGCTGATCGCCGACGTGCATTTCGGCAAGGCTGCGGCGTACCGCAGCCTCGACCAGCCGGTGCCACAAGGCACCACGACGGCGAACATCGAAGTGCTCGACCGTTTGCTGGCGAGGCTGCCCTGCCGGCAGCTGATTTTCCTCGGTGACTTTCTGCACGGTCCCGGCTCGCATTCGGCGGGCACGCTCAATGCCTTGGCCGAATGGCGCGCACGTCACGCGGATCTGCCGATGACACTGATTCGCGGCAACCACGACAAACGCGCCGGGGACCCGCCAGCGGCACTGAATATCCGCGTGGTTCCGGAACCGATGCTGCTCGGGCCGTTTGCCTTGCAACACGAACCCGACCCGCACCCGGAACGGCATGTGCTGGCCGGGCACGTGCATCCCGTCTATCGGCTTAACGGCAAAGGGCGGCAGCGCTTGCGTCTGGCGTGCTTCCGGCTGGGCGAAGGTTTGAGCCTGCTGCCAGCGTTTGGCGCGTTTACCGGCGGCTTTGCGGTAGAGAAAGATGGCAACTGCAGGATTTTCGTCGTCGGCGACAACGAAATATGGCCAGTCAGCTGAGGTACAGGGCACACCTCGGCCAACTGGCCATGATCGGGCAGCGGCTCAAGCCACTGGCGCGGGTGGCGGCTCGTCCGGCAGCGTCGGCTCGCCCGGTTCGGTCGGTTGTTCGTTGGGAGTATCGGGATCAGGCTGACCGGGAATGCCGCCAGCCATATGGAAAGCCGGGTGTGCCAACAATGACCAGGCCAAAACGCCAACCTGATTGGGCTCAAGCCTTGCCAGTTCGGCGGTGATATGCGGATCGATCTTCATGCAACCTCCTCGGCGAAGGCCCGTTTTGCCAGAAGCAAAAACGGGCAGTACACCCCATAGAGTGCCTGCCCGCCAAAGAATTCCCGCGAACTGCCGGACGGATCAGGTACGCGGCAGGGTCACGCCACGCTGGCCTTGATACTTGCCGCCGCGATCCTTATAGGAAACTTCGCATTGTTCGTCGGATTCGAGGAACAGCATCTGCGCCACACCTTCGTTGGCGTAAATCTTCGCCGGCAGGTTGGTGGTGTTGGAAAACTCCAGCGTCACATGACCTTCCCACTCAGGCTCGAGCGGGGTGACGTTGACGATGATGCCGCAACGCGCATAGGTGCTTTTACCCAGGCAGATGGTCAATACGTTGCGCGGAATGCGGAAGTACTCGACGGTGCTGGCCAGGGCGAAGGAGTTCGGCGGAATGATGCAGACGTCGCTGTGAATGTCGACAAAGCTGCCGGCGTCGAAGTTTTTCGGGTCGACGATCGCCGAATTGATGTTGGTGAACACCTTGAAATGGTTGGTGCAACGCACATCGTAGCCGTAGCTCGACACACCGTAGGAGATCACACGGCTGTCGTCGCTGCCGCGCACCTGGCGCTCGACGAAAGGCTCGATCATGCCGTGTTCCTGCGCCATGCGGCGAATCCACTTGTCCGATTTGATGCTCATGGCGGGTGTCCTGAATAGCGAGGTGGAAAAAATCTGTCCGGCATCTTACCGGGCGCGCCGCCGGGTTCAAAGTGTGCGCTGCAATTCTCGGCGTACACGCTGGAAATACGCGTCCTGGCGACGAAGCGTCACACCGCCGATCCTTAAAACAGAGAAACCTTCGCAAGAAGCATTGGCACGTTCCGGAAAAAGGGTTAAGGTGGCGCCACTGTGCTGCTTGTGTCACTGAGAATCTCTACACGATATGTTGAATTTCGATCCAACCATCTACAAGAATTTTTCCTGCTCTTTGCACTCAGTCTCGGCCAGGGTTCTTCCTGAGTCGCAGTTATCTTTGTTCAAGGAGTTACACCATGTCTAATCGCCAAACCGGTACCGTTAAGTGGTTCAACGATGAAAAAGGCTTCGGCTTCATCACTCCACAATCCGGTGACGACCTGTTCGTTCACTTCAAAGCTATCCAATCCGACGGCTTCAAAAGCCTGAAAGAAGGCCAACAGGTTTCTTTCATCGCTACCCGCGGTCAGAAAGGCATGCAAGCTGAAGAAGTACAAGTTATCTAACTTGTAGCTTCTTTAGAAAAGAGCCCCGCCCTCAAAAGCGGGGCTTTTTTGTGGGTGTCTGTTTTCCAGACGCAAAAAAAAGATCGCAGCCTGCGGCAGCTCCTACGGGATAAATACCATTCCCCTGTAGGCGCTGCCGCAGGCTGCGATCTTTTGCTTGTGCCTTACCAGGCCACGCCAAACCCTGCGGTGTAGCGGGTCTTGTTCAAATCTGCGTCCTTCGTGCCACTGATGATGTCGCGCTCGGCCTTGAGATTGAGCGACGCCCAGTCAGTAACCTTGTAACGCAGCCCCATCTCGGCATCCAGCGCGTAATTGGCCACATCCGACAGCGGCTTGCCCAGTTCGCCGTTGGTGAAGAACTCGACCTTCTTGCCAATCAGGTAGCGGTTGTAATCCCACTTCATGGCGACCGAATAGAAATTGTCCTTGCCGCCATCGCTGTACTCGTAATCGGTGCGGTTGAGCAGCGAGCCGAGCGAGAACGCCCCCAGCTCGTCATCCCAGAACTGGTAGCCCGGACCGGTACCGACCACGCGCTGACGTGACAGCTCTTCAACGTAATCACGCTTGTAGTTCAGGCGCCCCTGCCAGAACCACTTGTCGGTGAGGAAACGGTCGAGCGCGTATTCAGCGCGCCAGTTATTGGTGGTGACTTCGTCGTCCTGCACCTCGCGGTTGTATTCGCCCTCGGCAGTGTGCCGCCAGCGACCATGACGTGCCGTGGTCTTGAAGTCGATGTCGTAATCGTCGGTGTCCTTTTCCGCCCGCTGATAGTCCATCGCCAGACCGATATTGCCTTTCCACACCAGATCTTCGACCACCGGTTTCGGTTTGAGAATCTGCTGGATACTCGCCAGCTCGACGGTTTTCGGCGCCTCGCCGTTGGCCAGAGTGACCTTGCCGTCATCGGCGGCGGTCAGCGACTTGGCCTTTTCACCGTTGTAGGCGTCCTGTTTGACCAGCAGTTCCTGATCGCTCTGCAGGGTCTTGACCTCTTTCCAGTCAATGGTGACCGCACCCGCGTACTGGGTCTGAATCAGCAATTTGCCGCCATCGAAAACGGAAATCTTGCCGCTCAGTTTGTCACCGTTCTTCAACCAGACGGTGTCGGCAAGCAGGGGCGTGGATGCACTGAAAACAGCAAGGCACAGCAGGGTTCTGGACAGCATAAGCAGTTCAAGGGCTCAAGTTTGCGAAAAAAAGGTCGGCATTATCCGGAGGAATAAGACCCTGACAAGGACTGACCGGACGATTTCCATTGAGTTCATTTCTCATCTGGCCGACGAGCGATTACGCTTAAGCCCATCCACACGACTGATGTTCAGGAACCGCACAGGTGAAAGAGCCGAACCCTCCCGATGAAAGCGAAGTGCAAATCCGACGCACGGCGCTTTATTCGACCCTTGCCCAAGTACCTGAAGGCAAAGTGGTCAGCTATGGTCAGCTGGCCGAACTCGCGGGTCTGGGGCGTGCCGCCCGCTGGGTTGGCCGGACCCTCAGCCAACTACCCGGCGATACCAGACTGCCGTGGCACCGGGTATTGGGTGCCGGCGGTCGGATCAGCCTGCCGCTGGGCAGCCCTTCGGGAGACGAACAACGGGCACGATTACGTTCTGAAGGCGTCACCATCCTGAACAATCGTGTGGATATTCAGCGCCATGGCTGGCGTCCGATAGAGCACAGCGGTTAGAGTGCGCGCTTTGTTTTCGCAATCTTGAGGCAGACTTCAGCCCATGCCCCGTAAAACCTGGCGCGCCGCGCTAGCCGCCTATGCCAGTCCTTCGACGCTCGTGCTGTTGTTGCTCGGTTTTGCTGCCGGCCTGCCGTACATGCTGGTGTTTTCGACGCTGTCCGTCTGGCTGCGTGAAGCCGGCGTTGCCCGTGAGACCATCGGCTACGCCAGCCTGATTGGCTTGGCCTACGCCTTCAAATGGGTCTGGTCACCGCTGCTCGACCAATGGCGCCTGCCTTTATTGGGCAAACTCGGCCGCCGCCGTTCGTGGCTGGTGCTCTCGCAGTCGTTAGTGATTCTGGGCCTGATCGGCATGGGCTTCTGTGATCCGCAGAAACACCTGTCCTGGCTGATCGCCATTGCCGTCATCGTCGCCTTTGCCTCCGCCACCCAGGATATCGCGGTCGACGCCTATCGCCTGGAAATCGCCGACGACAGCCGTCAGGCCGCACTGGCCGCCAGTTACATGTCCGGCTACCGAGTCGCCGCCCTGCTGGCCACGGCGGGCGCGCTGTTCTTCGCCGAAGGCTTCGGCTCCACCGGCTTCAACTACCAACATTCAGCCTGGACCGGCACCTACGCCCTGTTCGGGGTGTTGATGGTCCCTGCACTGCTGACCTCGCTGCTGATGCGCGAACCGCCCGTGCCATTGCGCACGCAGTTGCAGGCCGGTCGCTACAGCTTCGTCCATCAACTGGCCTCGGTATTCGTGCTGATCGTGTTGCTGGTGTCGGTTCCGGCAATGTTCACTCAGCTCTACAACACCGATTTCGCCAGCGTACTGTTCGGTCAGTTGAGTCCGCTCGACCTGCTGCTCGAAGACCGCGCCTTCCTGCGTGCAATCCTCTATACCCTGCTCACCGGCCTGTGCCTGTCGACCATGGGCCGTCGCGGCCTGGCGCCAGTGCTGACGCCGGTCAACGACTTCATCCTGCGCTACCGCTGGCAGGCGTTGCTGCTGCTCGGACTGATCGCCACGTATCGGATGTCCGACACGGTAATGGGCGTGATGGCCAACGTTTTCTACATCGACCAGGGCTTCACCAAGGATCAGATCGCCAGCGTGAGCAAGATTTTTGGCCTGATCATGACCCTCGTCGGTGCCGGCATGGGCGGCCTGCTGATCGTGCGGTTCGGCATCCTGCCGATCCTGTTCATCGGTGGCGCGGCTTCGGCGGCGACCAACCTGCTGTTTGTGATGCTGGCCGACATGGGGCCGAACCTGCAAATGCTGGTGGTGACCATCTCCCTCGACAATTTCAGTTCCGGGCTCGCAACCTCGGCGTTCGTCGCCTACCTGTCGAGCCTGACCAACCTCAAGTTCTCGGCCACCCAGTACGCCCTGCTTAGTTCGATCATGCTGTTGCTACCGCGCCTGATGGGCGGTTACTCCGGTGTCATGGTCGAGAAGTTCGGCTACCACAACTTCTTCATGATCACCGCGCTGCTCGGGGTGCCGACGCTGGTGCTGATCGCCCTGCACTGGTTCCAGGAAAATCGCCGTGCGGGCCCGACGCCAACGCCCGAGCCTGCACCGACCTCCGTCGTCGAAGAGTCGTAGGACATTTCAGATACGGCGGGAGGATTCCCGCCGTCGAGCCTCACCACCAAGCGCAATCCTGTACGTCGGCAAATCTCGCCGGTACACTGCTCCGTCATTTCCAGTCATAGCAACCGACAACGGCCAACCATGCGCACCAGTCAATTTTTGCTCGCCACACAGAAAGAAACGCCTTCCGATGCGGTCGTCGTCAGCCACCAGCTGATGCTGCGCGCCGGCATGATTCGCAAACTCGCTTCGGGCCTGTACACCTGGCTGCCGATGGGCTTGCGGGTAATGCGCAAGGTTGAAGCCATCGTTCGCGAAGAAATGAACGCTGCCGGTTCTCTTGAAGTGTTGATGCCGAGCACCCAACCGGCCGAGCTGTGGCAGGAATCGGGGCGCTGGGAAGAATACGGCCCTGAGCTGCTGCGCATCAAAGACCGCCACGGTCGCGACTTCTGCGCGGGCCCGACTCACGAAGAAGTGATCACCGATCTGATGCGCAACGAATTGAGCAGCTACAAGCAGCTGCCGATCAACCTGTACCAGATCCAGACCAAGTTCCGTGACGAAATCCGCCCACGCTTCGGCTTGATGCGTGGTCGTGAATTCATCATGAAGGACGCCTACTCGTTCCACGCCGATCAGGCTTCGCTGCAGGTCACCTACGACCGCATGCATCAGGCGTACTGCAACGTGTTCACCCGCCTGGGCCTGAAGTTCCGTCCGGTTGAGGCCGACAATGGTTCGATCGGTGGCGCTGGCTCTCACGAGTTCCACGTGCTGGCCGAGTCCGGCGAAGACGACATCGTCTTCAGCAACGGTTCCGACTACGCGGCGAACATCGAGAAAGCCGAAGCCGTGCCACGCGAAACCTCGCGTCCGGCACCGGCCGAAGAGCTGCGCCTGGTCGACACCCCGGAGACCAAGACCATTGCCGCGCTGGTGGAAAAATTCAATCTGCCGATTGAAAAGACCATCAAGACCCTGATCGTCCACGCCGAAGAGCCAGGCAAGCTGATTGCCCTGATCATCCGTGGCGACCACGAGCTCAACGAAATCAAGGCGGCCAACCAGCCAGGCGTCGCCAGCCCGCTGGTCATGGCTTCCGATGCCGAACTGCGTGACGCCATTGGCGCCGGCGCCGGTTCCCTCGGCCCGCTGAACCTGCCACTGCCGATCATCATCGATCGCTCGGTCGAACTGATGAGCGACTTCGGCATCGGTGCGAACATCGACGACAAGCACTACTTCGGCGTGAACTGGGAGCGCGATCTGCCGGTTCCGACCGTCGCCGACCTGCGTAACGTCGTGGCCGGCGACCCAAGCCCGGACGGCAAAGGCACGCTGGAAATCAAGCGCGGCATCGAAGTCGGGCACATCTTCCAGCTGGGCAACAAGTACAGCAAGGCGATGAAGTGCGAAGTGCTGGGCGAGAACGGCAAGCCGGTCACGCTGGAGATGGGTTGCTACGGTATCGGCGTATCCCGCGTGGTCGCTGCCGCCATCGAGCAGAACAACGACGACAAAGGCATCATCTGGAGCGACACCCTGGCGCCGTTCCAGATCGCCCTGGTACCGCTGCGCTATGAAACCGAGCAAGTGCGCGAAGCCACTGACAAGCTGTACGCAGAACTGACGGCGGCCGGTTTCGAAGTGTTGCTGGACGATCGCGACAAGAAAACCAGCCCGGGCATCAAGTTTGCGGACATGGAGCTGATCGGCATTCCTCACCGGATCGTGGTCAGTGACCGCGGCCTCGCCGAAGGCAACCTGGAATACAAGAGCCGCACCGAGGCCGAAGCGCAAGCGCTGCCGGTCGCCGATGTGCTGTCCTTCCTTCAGGCCCGTATCCGCCGCTGAATCCAGATAGAGACCTCATGTTCAAGCGAAACACCTTGGGCCTCGGTGGCGCCGTCTTGTGCGGCGCCCTGCTGGTCAGCGGCTGCGCCAATCAGATGTCACAGCGCAGCGAGCACGAAGAGCGGGTCGAGCGCAAACTGCTCGACCACAGCCTGCAGATCGATGTCGGTGAGCCTAAGGTGCTCGAGCTGCCGCAACGACGTGTGAAGATCAACGAACAGAAGACCTTCGAAGTCACCGAGTTCGAAGTCACACGCCGTTACGACCGCTACACGCCTTACCAGCCCTGGCGCGAAATCTATGAGATTCCATTGGGTGCAGTGGCGGTGGTTGCCGGTCTCGGCGCCAATGTGGTCAATGTGTTCGCTTTGGGCAATCTGCCGGACAGCGTGACCAAGGACTGGCTGAACTACGGCATTGCCGGGGTCAACCCGTTCATGAACGTGCAGTCTCACGGTCGTGCACAACAGAACCTGGCCGGTATCGATGAAGTCCAGCGCGACAAGCGCACGGAATATTCGAGCCTGCCGTGGAGCGAGCGTCCGGTGCAGGTCAAGGCTGGCAAGCAGACCTTCGACATGACCACTGATCGCAACGGCGTGCTGCGCCTGAACCTGCTGGACAGTCCGTTCGCCGAAAATGACCTGAATCATATTGGCAAGCTGCAAATCAGCGTCGAAGATGGCAAGGATGACGTGCACAGCGATTCGTCCCTGGCGATCAGCAGTCATTTGCGCAGCAAGTTGCTCGAAGCCCACGGGTTGATTTACGACGATCTGGAAGACGACGAAGTGAGCCAGTGGGTCCACCGGGTCAAGCGCCTGTCGGAGCTGGGTCTGGAAGAAGAAGCCAGCGAGCTGGAGCAAAGCCTGATCGAACTGACGCGCAACGATCCTGAGTTGCAGGCCGAGTTTCTCAAGTCGCTGACCAAGGATGCCGGGCGCTGGTGGCTGATCCAGGACCGAATTAAGCCTTAAAAAGATCGCAGCCTGCGGCAGCTCCTACAGGGAACGCGGCGACTTGGGTCGCCGCGCTATGTTTTAGTCTTCCAGCAGCTCTTCAGCCTGACCCAGGATGTTGTCCAGGGTGAAACCGAATTCTTCGAACAATGCCGAAGCCGGCGCCGATTCGCCGTAGGTGGTCATGCCGATCACGCGACCTTCCAGCCCCACATACTTGAACCAGAAGTCGGCGTGAGCCGCTTCGATTGCGATACGTGCGCTGACCTGCAGCGGCAGAACCGATTGCTTGTAGCCGGCGTCCTGCGCATCGAACACGCTGGTGCAAGGCATGGAAACCACGCGCACCTTGCGGCCTTGCCCGGTCAGCTTGTCGTAGGCCTGAACGGCCAGACCGACTTCCGAACCGGTGGCGATCAGGATCAGCTCAGGCTCGCCTGCGCAGTCCTTCAACACATAGCCACCACGGCTGATGTCAGCGATCTGGGCGACGTCGCGTTCCTGATGCTGCAGGTTCTGACGCGAGAAGATCAGCGCCGACGGGCCGTCCTTGCGCTCCAGCGCGTTTTTCCAGGCCACCGCCGATTCAACGGCATCGGCTGGACGCCAGGTGTCGAGGTTCGGCGTGGAACGCAGGCTGGTCAGTTGCTCGATCGGCTGGTGCGTCGGGCCGTCTTCGCCCAGACCGATGGAGTCGTGGGTGTAGACGTGGATCACGCGCTTCTTCATCAGCGCCGACATGCGCACCGCGTTGCGCGCATATTCCATGAACATCAGGAAGGTTGCGCCGTAAGGCACCAGACCGCCGTGCAGGGACACGCCGTTCATGATCGCGGTCATGCCGAATTCGCGCACGCCGTAGTACATGTAGTTGCCGCTGGCATCTTCAGCGCTGACGCCCTTGCAACCTTTCCACAGGGTCAGGTTGGAACCGGCCAGGTCAGCCGAACCGCCGAGCAGTTCCGGCAGCAGCGGGCCGAACGCGTTCAAGGTGTTCTGGCTGGCTTTACGGCTGGCGATGGTTTCGCCTTTGGCCGCGACTTCAGCGATGTAAGCCGAGGCTTTTTCCGCGAAGTCCGCCGGCAGTTCGCCGCTCAGACGACGGATCAGCTCGTTGGCTTCGGTCGGGAACGCCGCAGAGTAGGCAGCGAAACGCTGATCCCATTCGGCTTCGGCGGCGCGACCTTTTTCCTTGGCATCCCACTCGCCATAGATGTCGGCCGGGATTTCGAACGGGCCGTAGTTCCAGTTCAGCGCCTGACGGGTCAGAGCGATTTCCGCGTCACCCAGCGGGGCGCCGTGGCAATCTTCCTTGCCCTGCTTGTTCGGCGAACCGAAACCGATGGTGGTCTTGCAGCAGATCAGGGTCGGCAGCGGGCTCTTGCGCGCGGTTTCGATGGCGGTCTTGATCTCTTCCGGATCGTGACCGTCGACGTTGCGGATCACCTGCCAGTTGTAGGACTCGAAACGCTTTGGCGTGTCATCGGTGAACCAGCCTTCGACTTCGCCATCGATGGAAATGCCGTTGTCATCGTAGAAGGCGATCAGCTTGCCCAGGCCCAGGGTACCGGCCAGAGAAGCGACTTCGTGGGAAATGCCTTCCATCATGCAGCCATCACCGAGGAACACGTAGGTGTGGTGATCAACGATGTTGTGGCCAGGACGGTTGAACTGCGCGCCGAGAACTTTCTCCGCCAGCGCGAAACCGACGGCGTTGGCCAGACCCTGACCCAGCGGGCCGGTGGTGGTTTCGACGCCCGGGGTGTAGCCGAATTCCGGGTGGCCCGGGGTGCGGCTGTGCAGTTGACGGAACTGCTTGAGGTCGTCGATCGACAGGTCGTAACCGGTCAGGTGCAGCAGCGAATAGATCAACATCGAGCCGTGGCCGTTGGACAGCACGAAGCGGTCACGGTCGGCGAACGACGGGTTGCTCGGGTTGTGCTTGAGGTAGTCGCGCCAAAGTACTTCGGCGATATCTGCCATACCCATAGGGGCACCGGGATGGCCGCTGTTGGCTTTTTGCACGGCATCCATGCTGAGGGCACGAATGGCGTTGGCACGCTCACGACGGCTAGGCATCGCTGATCTCCTGGGTGTGAATAGATTGAAACGGAAAAAAGGAGGGCATTTTCCCTCACCGGAGCGCCTCGGGGCAATGACAGATAGTCATCCGAGGGCGTTTTTCCCGTGCTGGACGGCGGTTTCGTCTGGTGAAACCTTTCCGCTGTTCGTTTGTAGAGTTAACCAGCCAGTGAGAAGTGCCATCTATCGAGCAATATCAAAACTTTTTGATATTGCCCTTGCGGCGATTTCCCACCGTCACTAGACTGCTGCCCCATGAACTTACGCGTGCCTTCCATTCGCCATGACGATTGCGACGAGCTGGCGGCTCTGTGCAAGGCCGGTGGCGACCCGCTGCGCCTGAATGTATTGCGCGCGCTGGCCAACGATTCGTTCGGCGTACTGGAGCTGGCGCAGATTTTCGGCATTGGTCAGTCAGGCATGAGCCACCACCTCAAGGTGCTGGCCCAGGCCGATCTGGTGGCGACGCGCCGCGAGGGCAACGCGATTTTCTATCGCCGCGCCCTGCCCCACACCGAATTGCTGGGCGGCAAGTTGCATGCAGCACTGTTAGAAGAAGTCGACAATCTGGCGCTGCCGGAGGACGTGCAGGCTCGCATCGCTCAGGTCCACGGACAACGTGAAGCCGCCAGCCAGGACTTTTTCGCACGGGTTGCGGAAAAATTCCGCGCCCAGCAAGACTTGATCGCAGGTCTGCCGCAGTACCGCGACAGCGTGCTGGCCCTGCTCGACAAACTGAACTTCAATGGTGCTGCCACGGCCATTGAAGTCGGCCCCGGCGATGGTGCTTTTCTGCCGGAACTGGCCCGCCGCTTCGGCACCGTAACCGCGCTGGACAACAGCCCGGCGATGCTCGAACTGGCGCGTCAGGTATGTGAACGTGAACGGCTGGCTAACGTCAGCCTGCAATTGGCCGATGCATTGAATGGCTCCAGCCTTCAGGCCGATTGCGTGGTACTGAACATGGTGTTGCACCATTTCGCCGCGCCGGCCGAAGCGCTCAAGCACATGGCCGGCCTGCTGCAACCGGGCGGTAGCCTGCTCGTGACAGAGTTATGTAGCCACAACCAGAGTTGGGCCAGGGAGGCCTGCGGTGATCTGTGGTTGGGGTTTGAACAGGACGATCTGGCCCGTTGGGCCACCGCTGCGGGACTCGTTCCCGGGGACAGCCTCTATGTAGGCTTACGTAATGGTTTCCAGATCCAGGTTCGCCACTTTCAGCGACCGGCTGGCGACACTCACCATCGGTAAATTCAGGAAAACATCGAGATGAGCGAATACTCCCTCTTCACCTCCGAGTCCGTGTCTGAAGGACATCCGGACAAAATCGCCGACCAGATTTCCGATGCGGTGCTGGACGCCATTATTGCCCAGGACAAACACGCACGCGTTGCCGTGGAAACTCTGGTCAAGACCGGCGTTGCCATCGTGGCCGGTGAAGTGACCACCAGCGCCTGGGTCGACCTGGAGCAGATCGTTCGTGATGTGATCTGCGACATCGGCTACACCAGCTCCGAAGTCGGCTTCGACGGCGCGACCTGCGGCGTGATGAACATCATCGGCAAGCAGTCCCCTGACATCAACCAGGGTGTTGACCGCGCCAAGCCTGAAGATCAGGGCGCCGGCGACCAGGGCTGATGTTCGGCTACGCCAGCAACGAAACCGACGTGCTGATGCCAGCGCCGATCACCTTCTCGCACCAGCTGGTGCAGCGCCAGGCCGAAGCCCGCAAATCGGGCCTGCTGCCGTGGCTGCGTCCAGACGCCAAGTCGCAAGTGACTTGCCGCTACGAAGGCGGCAAGGTGGTCGGTATCGACGCCGTTGTACTGTCGACCCAGCACAATCCTGAAGTGTCGTACAAAGACCTGCGCGAAGGCGTGATGGAGCTGATCGTCAAGCACGTGCTGCCTGCCGAACTGCTGAGCAAAGACACCCAGTTCCACATCAACCCGACCGGCCAGTTCATCATTGGCGGCCCGGTAGGTGACTGCGGTCTGACCGGTCGCAAGATCATCGTCGACAGCTACGGCGGCATGGCCCGTCACGGCGGTGGCGCGTTCTCCGGTAAAGATCCATCGAAGGTTGACCGTTCGGCTGCCTACGCTGGCCGTTATGTTGCCAAGAACATCGTCGCTGCCGGCCTGGCCGAGCGTTGCGAGATTCAGGTGTCCTACGCCATCGGTGTCGCTCAGCCGACTTCGATCTCGCTGAACACCTTCGGTACCGGCAAGATCAGCGATGACAAGATCATCAAACTGGTGCGTGAAGTGTTCGACCTGCGTCCATACGCAATCACCACCATGCTCGATCTGCTGCACCCGATGTACCAGGAAACTGCAGCCTACGGCCACTTCGGTCGTGCTCCGCAGACCAAGACGGTTGGCGAAGACACCTTCTCCACCTTCACCTGGGAAAAAACCGACCGCGCCGACGCTCTGCGTTCCGCCGCAGGTCTGTAAGCCCTTCCCGGCTGCAAAAAAAAGCCCCGCACGGTTCGCGCCGT
>NZ_JABULD010000755.1:0-638 GCF_014060985.1 Pseudomonas sp. MD195_PC81_125 | reverse complement strand
TTGATTGTTAGAAACAACATCAAAAGATCGCACCTGCGGCAGCTCCTACATTGGATTGTGGGTAACTCAGGCAGCGGGCTGATCCAGCTCCAGGCCAACGCCCAGGCGGCGCCCATGCACGGCCAGCGCTTCCAGGCGCACCGGTGTCCGGGCTGCTCAGTTTTGTCGCGGTAGGCTTCTACCGATTCCAGCGCAAAACTCTCGTCGTCAAGCATCTCGTCGATGGTGTGATGCACGACTTCATCCAGTTGATTGGCAAATTCCTCACCGAGCAGCTGGTGAGCAATCAGGTTGGCGACCGTCATGTCCAAGGGGATCAGTGGCTGGCCGAGGTGTTTGATGTACAGGTCGTTGACCTCTTCGACAAAGCGGTGCGCCAGATAGGCTTCGTCCAGCAGGCTGTCCAGACCGACCGGCGGCTGGAGGAAGTACTGCTCGGCGATTTTCAGCACCGGTTTGATCTGCGACTCGATTCCCGCTTCCCTGGCAACTTCATTGGCTGCGTCCAGCATGTCTGGTACTTCATCGATATAGGCGCTGACAAAACTCGTCAACGCGTCTTCGCGGTTAGCGTCCGGCAACTGAATGGCCGAATGCAGATGAGGCAAACTTGGCTTCCAGCTGACGCTTGAGCCGTC
>NZ_JABULD010000754.1:0-540 GCF_014060985.1 Pseudomonas sp. MD195_PC81_125 | reverse complement strand
GCAAGCGCCAGTCGGCTGGTTTCCTGATCCGGACGGCCTGTCGATTACCGGCAAGGAAGGTTCAAGAATCCAGTTCTTCAGCCGACAACGTGATGGGCTTTATCTGAGCACTTTGAAGTCGGGACTGGTGATTACGCTGACGCGCCATACACCGCAGCTGTGAACAACGGCACCGACTGAACCGTTGACTATAAGGTTTGATGTTGCAGTTATAAGCAACAGCTCAATGCAACGAGTGGCGTTGAACTGTTGAAAGTTGTTATTGAAGTGTAAGTGCAAGTTGCAAGAACCCGTCCGGTCTGTGCACGGATAATTAATAGAAGCGTCTCGCCAAAGAATGGCGGGGATTACATTCAGGAATAATCAATGAAGATGGCGAAGGCCCCAGCCACCGCTCCCTTATTCAAGGCTTTGGGTGACTATAAAAGCATTCTGATCAGCGTCGGGTGCTTTACCGCACTGATTAACGTGCTGATGCTGGTGCCCTCCATTTATATGCTGCAGGTCTACGACCGCGTGCTGTCTTCGCAGAACGAAACC
>NZ_JABULD010000138.1:0-1330 GCF_014060985.1 Pseudomonas sp. MD195_PC81_125 | reverse complement strand
AAGATCGCAGCCTGCGGCAGCTCCTACAGTTAAACTGCCGATCCGCCCAAGGAGCCCGCCATGCTGATTGTTGCCGACGAAAATATCCCCCTGCTCGATGCGTTTTTTGCCGGTTTCGGCGAGATCCGCCGGGTACCGGGCCGTGCCATCGACCGTGCGACGGTCGAGCAGGCCGATGTGTTGCTGGTGCGCTCGGTGACTAACGTCAATCGTGCTTTGCTCGAAGGCAGCAAAGTGCGTTTCGTCGGCACGTGCACCATCGGTACCGATCACCTCGATCTCGATTATTTCACCGAGGCCGGCATCACCTGGTCCAGTGCACCCGGTTGCAATGCGCGAGGTGTGGTCGATTATGTGCTCGGCAGTCTGATGACCCTGGCGGAAATCGAAGGCGTTGATTTGCCGCAACGTACTTATGGGGTAATCGGCGCCGGTGAAGTCGGCGGTCGGCTGATCAAGGTGCTCAAGGGCCTGGGCTGGAATGTCAAAGTCTGCGACCCGCCGCGTCAGGCAGTCGAGGGCGGTGATTACGTGAGCCTCGAGCAGATCATCGAGCAGTGCGACGTGATCAGCCTGCACACGCCGCTGACCCGTATCGGCGCAGGCGCGACCTGGCATCTGTTCGATGAGCCGCGTCTGCAACAGCTCAAACCCGGTACCTGGCTGATCAACGCCGCTCGTGGCCCCGTGGTGGATAACGCTGCGTTGCGCGACGTGCTGCTGGCGCGTGAGGACCTGCAAGCAGTGCTCGACGTGTGGGAAGCCGAGCCTGAAGTCGATGTCGACCTCGCCGAACTCTGCGTGCTGGCCACGCCGCACAT
Source organism: Pseudomonas sp. MD195_PC81_125 (assembly GCF_014060985.1). Classification (NCBI taxonomy): domain Bacteria; kingdom Pseudomonadati; phylum Pseudomonadota; class Gammaproteobacteria; order Pseudomonadales; family Pseudomonadaceae; genus Pseudomonas; species Pseudomonas sp. MD195_PC81_125. Next base: position 509 of record NZ_JABULD010000138.1, on the reverse strand, counting down.
TGCCGGTTACAGCCTCGATGGTAAACAGCGCGGCACGGCGCAGATTTATCAGGCTTATTGCGAATTCATCGGTCAGACGCCGAGCATCCAGCTCAGTGACTTGCTACCGGCACCGTGGCTGTCAGAAGTGACCCTGCACGCCGACAGCGATCCGGCCTGGGCACTGGCGATGTTGTGCCGTGGCGTATACGACCCGCGCCGCGATGACGCGGATTTTCGTCGCAGTCTTGTAGGCAATGTCGCTGAACAGCGTGCGGCATTCGATGTGTTGCGCAAGCAGTACCCGGTGCGGCGCGAGATCGAGGGGCTGAAGGTGCGGATCGACGGTGATTCGCAGCAGTTGCGCAAAATTGTGGCGGCGCTGGGGGCGGTGGCTGTCTGAAGATCCTGTAGGAGCTGCCGGAGGCTGCGATCTTTTGATCTTGCCTTTGAAAAACAAAGTCAAAAGATCGCAGCCTTCAGCAGCTCCTACACAGAACAGAAGAGAACGGCAGGCAGAAAAAACCCGG
>NZ_JABULD010000611.1:0-1338 GCF_014060985.1 Pseudomonas sp. MD195_PC81_125 | reverse complement strand
CTGCCGAAGGCTGCGATCTCTTGATCTTGCTTCCAAACATCAAAAATCAAAAGATCGCACCTTCGGCAGCTCCTACACAGGGTTCAGCGTAATTGCGGACATCTCCATCTGTATAAGGAACACCGCCGTCATGAACGACGCCACCTACACCCGCCTGCGCCCTCTCGCCGACACTTCTCCCTCGGCGATCGTCGCCGGTTTCATCGCGATGTTGACCGGCTACACCAGTTCGCTGGTGCTGATGTTCCAGGCCGGGCAAGCGGCGGGCCTGAGCAGCGGACAGATTTCCTCGTGGATCTGGGCGATCTCGATCGGCATGGCGGTGTGCTCGATTGGCTTGTCGCTGCGTTATCGCACACCGATCACCATCGCCTGGTCGACCCCCGGTGCAGCGCTGCTGATCACCAGCCTGGGCGGTGTCAGCTACGGTGAGGCCATCGGCGCCTACATCACTTGCGCAGTACTGGTGACCATTTGTGGGCTGACCGGCAGCTTCGAACGTTTGGTGAAAAAAATCCCGGCATCGCTGGCGGCGGCGTTGCTGGCGGGGATTCTGTTCAAGATCGGCAGCGAAATCTTCGTCGCCGCACAGCACCGTACCGGGCTGGTGCTGGGGATGTTTTTCACCTATCTGCTGGTCAAGCGCCTGTCGCCACGTTACGCGGTGCTCGCTGCATTGCTGATCGGCACCGCGCTGTCGGGCTTCATGGGGCTGCTGGATTTCAGCGGCTTTCACCTGGAAGTGGCGACGCCAGTCTGGACCACGCCGCACTTCTCACTGGCCGCGACCATCAGCATCGGCATTCCGCTGTTCGTGGTGGCGATGACCTCGCAGAACATGCCCGGCATCGCTGTGCTGCGCGCCGATGGCTACAACGTCCCGGCCTCGCCACTGATCACTACCACCGGCATCGCCTCGCTGTTGCTGGCGCCGTTCGGTTCTCACGGCATCAACCTCGCGGCGATCAGCGCAGCCATCTGTACCGGGCCGCACGCCCATGAAGACCGCAACAAACGCTACACCGCCGCGGTCTGGTGCGGGATTTTCTACGGGATTGCCGGGGTGTTCGGCGCGACATTGGCGGCGCTGTTTGCCGCGCTGCCGAAAGAACTGGTGCTGTCGATTGCCGCATTGGCGCTGTTCGGTTCGATCATCAACGGTTTGAGCATTGCCATGACCGAGGTGAAAGAACGCGAGGCGGCGCTGATCACGTTCATGGTCACGGCGTCGGGGTTGACGCTGTTTTCCATCGGTTCGGCGTTCTGGGGGATTGTCGCGGGGGTGCTGACCTTGCTGATACTCAACTGGCGTAAAGCTTAAAGCAAAAGATCGCAGCC
>NZ_JABULD010000629.1:0-1701 GCF_014060985.1 Pseudomonas sp. MD195_PC81_125 | reverse complement strand
TTTTAAAAAATCAAAGATCGCAGCCTGCGGCAGCTCCTACAGAGATCGGTAACATGTGCTTATAATTGTTCGCTTGCTAAACGATCGAGACCGGTATGACTGCCATTCACATCAAGTTCCCCGCCCTCACCCTCAAGGCCGGCCCTCGGGCCATGGCGCGCATCGTGCCGAAGGCCTGAACGCCGCCGACGTCGGCACCCTGCCCGGTGCGGCCGGAGGGCCGAAGGCGTTGGGGATTCAGGGGCTGGACCTGGCGTTGTTCGGCGAATGGCTGCCGAGCGCGCCGCGTGAGCGCTCGCTGATCGGTGCCTCGGTCGGTTCCTGGCGCTTCGCCAGCGCCTGCCTGCCGGACGCCGCTGAAGGCATCCGCCGCCTCGGTCAGTTGTACGCCGAGCAGAATTTCAACAAAGGCGTGACCATGGCCGAGATCAGCGCGAGCTCGCAGCGCATGCTCAATGACCTGCTCGACGGCCGCGACGCCAGCATCCTCAACAACGCCGACTACCGCCTGAACATCATGGTCGTGAAAAGCCACGGACGCCTGGCCGACGATCATCGCGGTCGCCTCGGCCTGGCGCTGGGCTCGGTGATCGCCGATAACCTGCGCGGTCGCGCACGGCTGTCGCGGCACTTCGAACGCCTGATCGTTCACGACCCGCGCCTCGCCCCACCGGTGAATGCGTTGAATGACTTTCCGTCGCGCTTCGTCGCTCTCAATGCCGGCAACCTGCGCCAGGCGCTGCTGGCGTCCGGTTCGATCCCGATGGTCATGGAAGGCGTGCGCGACCTGCCGGGTGCCGGTGCCGGCACCTTCCGCGACGGCGGTCTGCTCGACTATCACCTCGACCTGCCCTACAGCGGCGACGGCATCGTGCTCTATCCACACTTCACCGACCGGGTGATCCCGGGTTGGTTCGACAAGACCCTGCCTTGGCGCCGCGCCTCGGTCGAGCGTTTGCAGGACGTGCTGTTACTGGCGCCATCGAAGGACTATCTGGCGCGCCTGCCCTACGGCAAACTGCCGGATCGTAACGACTTCAAGCGCTTCATGGGCGATGCGCCGAGCCGGCAGAAATACTGGCACGCGGCGATGGACGAAAGCCGCCGCCTGGGCGACGAGTTTCTCGAATTGACCGCCAGCGGTCGCCTCGCCGAGCGCTTGCTGACCCTTTAGTCAGTGTTTTCCCGCATCGCCAAACACAAGCTGGTAAACTCGCCGCCTGCCCGAATCGCTGCGGCGAACGCCACCTGAACAGAGCCGAAATCACTGTGGAAATCTTCAAAGAGTTTACTTTCGAATCCGCCCACCGCCTGCCGCACGTCCCGGACGGCCACAAGTGCGGACGCCTGCACGGCCACTCGTTCAAGGTGGCGATTCACCTGAGCGGCGACCTCGATCCGCACACCGGCTGGATCCGCGATTTCTCCGAGATCAAGGTGATCTTCAAGCCGCTGTACGAACGTCTGGATCACAACTACCTGAACGACATTCCCGGCCTGGAGAACCCGACCAGCGAAGTGCTGGCCAAATTCATCTGGAATGAAATGAAGCCACTGCTGCCGGAACTCAGCGCGATCCGCATTCACGAGACCTGCACCAGCGGTTGCATCTATCGCGGTGAATGATTGAACACAAATCCCCCTGTAGGAGCTGCCGCAGGCTGCGATCTTTTGATCTTGTTTTTAAATTCAAAATCAAAA
>NZ_JABULD010000753.1:0-795 GCF_014060985.1 Pseudomonas sp. MD195_PC81_125 | reverse complement strand
GTGCAGGGCGACCGCGACGGTCTGCTGGTGTATATCCTGGCCTATATCGAGATGGCCGTAGGCGACGATATCAGAGTGTTTATCGAAAACACGCGATCACCGGTCGCGCAATTTTCGGTTACCGCTGCGCACTTCGATGACCAGGGCAACGCCAAGAACATCCCGTTCCACATTTCGGCTGCCGACATGCAGTCCCGCTTTCTGCCGCTGCAAATCCAGAGCAAGGACTTGTGGTTCGAAGTCAAGCGCTTCAGCAAAAATACCGAAGAGTCCCCGCACATACCGCTGCTCTACAAATACCCCGCGCCAGGCGAGGCCGATACCGATGGTGGCAAACCCTTCAACCAGGGCCTGAAATTGCCCGTGGCTTCCGAGGGTTTCGTCGATCAGACGGTGATCGATGACGGAATGTTCGTAACCGTCATGCAGTATTTCAACCAGCACATCGGTGATGTAGTGGTCCTGGCCTTCGGCTCGCTGCTGCTGGAAACCATGGTTACCGCGTTGGGCGATGTGATGTTCGAACTGACCCCGGATCAACTGGCCACCCTCGCTCCCACCAACACTCTGATGGTGCGCTGGGAAGTGTTCGATGTGGTGGAAAATGCCAGCGGCTGGTCGGACTCGCTGGTGCTGCCGTTCAAACCGGGCATTGTGCTGTTGGCCGCACCGATCTTCGAACAGGCGGACATCGACAACATCCTGCATCACGATCAACTGGACGGTGGCACTGCCGGTATCCTCGTCACCGGCGTATTTGCCGCCAATGACCGCATCGAACTGACCCTGCAAGGC
>NZ_JABULD010000092.1:0-3729 GCF_014060985.1 Pseudomonas sp. MD195_PC81_125 | reverse complement strand
CGATCTTTTGATCTTTGTTTTTAAAAAACCGATCAAAAGATCGCAGCGTGCCGCAGCTCCTACAGGGGGTTGTGTCGGGGTCATTTGGTTAACAAAAGATAACGTGGCGCCGATTGTCAGACGTTTCCAAAGCCCGATAGGATGAGCCAGCTTCCCAAGGCGCTCTGGACTGCGGGTTTCACGGCTATGCTTGTGACCCATCAGTCACCACGAGCACCCTTGCGGCGCCCTAAGGCCCAATGGCCTAACAATAATAAATAGGGGAAGGTCTATGAGTCGTTGCCGCCCGCCGGCGTTACGCAACACCGCGTTGCTGGCCACAGCACTCACACTGCTGGGCTGTGCTGCCTTGTCGGCACCCGTTCTGGCTGCCGAAGCGCCCGCCGACGGGGTGTACTCCACCGAATCGGCCAAAGCCGCCAAAAAGCCTGATACTCGATGTTGTCCACGCCGGCACCCGGTTGGTGGCGGTGGGTGACCGCGGGCACATTCTCTTTTCCGACGACCAGGGCAAGACCTGGACCCAGGCCAAAGTGCCGACCCGGCAACTGCTGACGGCGGTGTACTTCGTCGACGACAAGCACGGCTGGGCGGTCGGCCACGACGCGCAGATCCTCGCCAGCGCCGACGGCGGCCTGACCTGGAGCAAACAATTCGAAGACCTCAAGCGCGAAGCACCGCTGCTCGACGTCTGGTTCCAGGACGTCAACCACGGCGTCGCGGTCGGTGCCTACGGCGCATTGCTGGAAACCACCGATGGCGGCAAGAACTGGCAGGACGTCAGCGACCGCCTCGACAACCAGGACCAGTTCCACCTCAACGCCATCGCGGCGGTCAAGGACGCCGGGCTGTTCATCGTCGGCGAGCAGGGCAGCATGTTCCGCTCCCCGGACTGGGGCCAGACCTGGGAAAAACTCCAGGGCCCATATCAAGGCTCGCTGTTCGGCGTGATCGGCACCGCCCAGGCGCAGACCTTGTTGGCCTACGGCCTGCGCGGCAACCTCTATCGTTCCAGCGATTTCGGCAGCACCTGGCAGCAGGTCGAACTCAAAGCCGCGCGTGGTGCGCTGGAGTTCGGTCTGTCCGGCGCCACGCTGCTCGCGGATGGCTTGATCGTGATCGTCGGCAACGGCGGCTCGGTGATCAGCAGCAGCGACAACGGCGAAACCTTCAGCGTGTTCAACCGCCCGGACCGCATTTCGCTGTCCTCGGTGACAGCGGCCGGCGACGGCAATCTGATTCTGACCGGGCAGGGCGGTGTGCACACCACGCAGCCAAACGGCGCCGAAATCAATAATAAGAAGGCGGGGCTATGACTTCCTTGAGCACTCATCATCAGGACAAGGCGACGTTCCTCGAGCGTCTGATTTTCAACAACCGTCCGGCCGTGATCCTGATCTGTCTGGTGGTCAGTATTTTCCTGTTCTGGCAGGCCACGCTGATTCGCCCCTCCACCAGTTTCGAAAAAATGATCCCGCTCAAGCATCCGTTCATCGAGAAGATGATGGAGCACCGCAACGATCTGGCGAACCTGGGCAATACCGTTCGGATTTCAGTGGAAGCCAAAGACGGCGACATCTTCTCCAAGGAATACATGGAGACCCTGCGCCAGATCAACGACGAGGTGTTCTACATCTCCGGCGTCGACCGTTCCGGCCTCAAATCGCTGTGGAGTCCGAGCGTACGCTGGACCGAAGTGACCGAAGAGGGGTTCGCTGGCGGTGAAGTGATTCCGCAGAGCTACGACGGCTCGCCGGACAGCCTCGACATGCTGCGCAACAACGTGCTCAAGTCAGGGCAGGTCGGGCGCCTGGTGTCCAACGACTTCAAATCGAGCATCGTCGACATCCCGCTGTTGGAGTCCTACCCGGACCCGCAGGATCAGGGCAAGCTGCTGGCGCTGGACTACCGCCAGTTCTCCCATGAGCTTGAAGACAAGATCCGCAACAAGTTCGAAGCGCAGAACCCCAACGTCAAGATCCACATCGTCGGCTTCGCCAAGAAGGTCGGAGACCTGATCGACGGCCTGGTGATGGTGGTGATGTTCTTCGGCATCGCGTTCGTCATCACCCTGATTCTGCTGCTGTGGTTCACCAACTGCCTGCGCAGCACCATTGCGGTGTTGAGCACCACGCTGGTGGCGGTGGTCTGGCAACTGGGGCTGATGCACTTCTTCGGTTTCGGGCTGGATCCGTATTCGATGCTGGTGCCGTTCCTGATCTTCGCCATCGGCATTTCCCACGGCGTGCAGAAGATCAACGGCATCGCCCTGCAGTCGAGTGAGGCGGACAACGCCCTGACTGCGGCGCGGCGCACCTTCCGGCAACTGTTCCTGCCGGGGATGATCGCGATTCTCGCCGACGCCGTGGGCTTCATCACCCTGCTGATCATCGACATCGGGGTGATCCGCGAACTGGCGATCGGCGCGTCCATCGGCGTGGCGGTGATCGTGTTCACCAACCTGATCCTGCTGCCGGTGGCGATTTCCTATGTCGGCATCAGCAAGCGCGCCATCGCCAAGAGCAAGAAGGACGCGAACCGCGAACACCCGTTCTGGCGCCTGTTGTCGAACTTCGCCAGCCCGAAAGTCGCGCCGGTCTCGATTGCCCTGGCGCTGCTCGCCTTCGGTGGCGGCCTCTGGTACAGCCAGAACCTGAAGATCGGCGACCTTGACCAGGGCGCGCCGGAGCTGCGTCCGGACTCGCGCTACAACAAGGACAACAACTTCATCATCAACAACTATTCCACCAGTTCCGACGTGCTGGTGGTGATGGTCAAGACCGCCACCGAAGGGTGCTCGCGCTACGAAGCGATGGCACCGATCGACGAGCTGATGTGGAAGATGCAGAACACCGAGGGCGTGCAGTCGGCGATCTCGCTGGTGACCGTGTCCAAACAGATGATCAAGGGCATGAACGAGGGCAACCTGAAGTGGGAAACCCTGTCGCGCAACCCGGACGTGCTGAACAACTCGATTGCCCGCGCCGACGGCCTGTACAACAACAGCTGTTCGCTGGCGCCGGTGTTGATCTTCCTCAACGACCACAAGGCCGAAACCCTCGACCGCGCGGTGCATGCGGTGCAGGAATTTGCCAAGGCCAACAACAAGGACGGTCTGGAATTCATCCTCGCCGCCGGTAACGCCGGCATCGAAGCGGCCACCAACGAGGTGATCAAACAGGCCGAGCTGACCATCCTGATTCTGGTGTACATCTGCGTCGCAGTGATGTGCATGATCACCTTCCGCTCGTGGGCGGCGACCCTGTGCATCGTCCTGCCGCTGGTGCTGACCTCGGTGCTGGGCAACGCGCTGATGGCGTTCATGGGCATCGGCGTCAAGGTTGCGACCCTGCCGGTGGTGGCGCTGGGCGTGGGGATTGGCGTGGACTACGGCATCTACATCTACAGCCGTCTGGAGAGTTTCCTGCGCGCCGGTCTGCCATTGCAGGAAGCCTATTACCAGACCCTGAAATCCACCGGTAAAGCGGTGCTGTTCACCGGCCTGTGCCTGGCCATCGGCGTATGCACCTGGATCTTCTCGGCAATCAAGTTCCAGGCCGACATGGGCCTGATGCTGACCTTCATGTTGCTGTGGAACATGTTCGGTGCGCTGTGGCTGTTGCCAGCGCTGGCCAAGTTCCTGATCAAGCCGGAGAAACTGGCGGGGCAGAAGGGCAATTCGCTGTTTGCTCACTGATCCGGGCGCCTGAAACGACAAAGCCGCAACCT
>NZ_JABULD010000108.1:0-4081 GCF_014060985.1 Pseudomonas sp. MD195_PC81_125 | reverse complement strand
GGTGGTCTCGCGCAGCCGGGCCAGCGCACGGCTCATGGCCGACGGGCTCAGCTGCAGAATTTGCGCGGCGCGGGCGACGCTGCCTTCGCGCAGCAGTACGTCAAGGGTGATCAACAGGTTAAGGTCCGGTGCGCTCATGACATGGCGTTCCATGCAGGTATCAAGTGCAAAGCATGCGTCTTGCGCCCTGCCTTGTCGAGACTCAGGCTATGCCGTCTGACCTTCGCACCAGGAGCCGCCCGATGCCCGGATCCCCCTTGCCCCCTCAAGCCCGCTGGGCGCTGACCAGCCTGGCGCTGTCGATGTTGATGCCATCACTGGACACCAGCATCGCCAACGCCGGATTACCCACCCTGGCCGCCGCGTTCGATGCGACGTTTCAACAGGTGCAATGGATCGTGCTGGCGTATCTGCTGGCGGTCACCACGTTGATTGTCAGCGTCGGGCGTCTGGGCGATGTGTTCGGGCGGCGGCGATTGCTGCTGATCGGCATTGGCATTTTTACCAGTGCGTCGTTGTGTTGCGCACTGGCTCCGGGGCTTGGCTGGTTGATCGGCGCGCGGGCCGTGCAGGGCCTGGGCGCGGCAATCATGTTCGCCTTGACCGTGGCGCTGGTGGCTGATGCGGTGCCCAAAACGCGGGCGGGCAGTGCGATGGGCCTGCTCGCGACGATGTCGGCCACCGGTACCAGCCTCGGGCCGTCACTGGGTGGTCTGCTGGTCGCGCAGGTTGGCTGGCCGTCGATCTTTGTCCTCAACGTGCCCTTGGGCCTGCTCAACGCGTGGCTGGTTTATCGCTATCTGCCGGCGGATCGGCCGGTGCGGGCGGGTGTTGCGTTTGATTATCTCGGCAGCGCAGTGTTGGTATTGACGCTGGCGGCCTATGCGCTGGCGATGACGCTGGATGGATTCACCCTGGTGTTGCTGCTGTCGAGCGTAGGCGGGGCGGGGCTGTTTATTGCGGTCGAGATGAAAGCCAGAGCGCCGCTGATTCGTTTGTCTCTCTTCAGCGATGCGCGTCTGAGCAGCAGTCTTGCGCTGACATTGCTGGTGACGACGGTGATGATGACCACGCTGGTGGTCGGGCCGTTTTACCTGAGCCGAGGCCTGGGGCTGGGCAGCACCGTGGTCGGCCTGGCGTTGTCAGTCGGACCGCTGCTGGCCGCGTGTGGCGGGGTGCCGGCCGGGCGTCTGGTGGATCGCTTCGGTGCGCGGCGTGTGGTGCCGGGGGGCGTTGCTCGGGATGGTCGGGGGTTGCAGCTTGTTGGCGTTGTTGCCGATGCGTCTCGGCCTGCCGGGGTATCTGTTGCCGATGGCGGTCATTGCCAGCAGTTACGCGTTGTTTCAGGCGGCGAACAATACCGGGTTGATGGCGACGGTCAGTCAGGATCAGCGCGGCGTGGTGTCGGCTTTGCTCGGGCTGTCGCGCAATCTCGGACTGATCACCGGCGCGGCGGTCATGGGCGCGGTGTTTGCCTCCGCTACCGGCAACCCGACGCAAGCCCCGGCCGAGGTCATTGGCAGTGGCTTGCACTGCACGTTCGGGGTTGCGGCGGCGCTGATGGTCATGGCCCTGATCGTCAGCTGGCGTGGCTACTCAAGATACTCGCCACCTGTTGTGGCTGGCAGTTGAGGTACGGCGAGGACTTCAGCCAGCGCTGATCCGGGTACCAGGAGAACATGAACTGGCCGTCCTTGAGTTTGTCGATCACCTGCCTTGCCACTTGCGGACGCACCGCCGGGCAACCCTGGCTGCGACCGATTCGGCCTTGACGCTTGCTCCACAGCGGATTCACGTAGTCGGCGGCGTGGATCACGATGGCGCGGTCGCGGGCCAGATCATTGAAGCCCGGCTCCAGACCGTCCATGCGCAGCGAATAACCATGGGTTCCCTCGTAACTTTCCTGGGTGCGGAACAGCCCGAGGCTGGACTGGTAGCTGCCTTCGCGATTGGAGAACTGAGTGGCGAAGTTTTCCCCGGAATTCGAACCGTGGGCGACCAGGTCGCGCAGCACCAGTTTCTGTCTGCTCAGGTCGAAGATCCACAGCCGGCGCGCGGTGGAGGGTTGCGAGTAATCGATGATCGCCAGATGGCGTGAGGGTCGCGCGCCGTTGTTGACCGCGCATTGCATGGCGTTCAAGGCGCCTTTGAGCGCTTGGGGATTGAGTTCCGGCGCGGCGTGCGCGAGGCTGGTGAAAAGAACCGGCGATGGCTTGCCGGCGGCGAAAGCTGGGCTGCTCACGGCGACGAGGGTCGCGCTGGTCAGCAGAAGTCGGCGCAAAAACGTCAACATTTAAACAGTGTCCTCACTGGCTACTTATTTGGCACTTTGGCTCCTGACTCCCAGTCATACCCGACAGACCCCTGTTTCGAGCCTGACTGTTCAGCGCACCTGATGTAAGGTTGACCGTCAATGAGACGGCCACGGATTGGAGTAAAGCAGTTGTTCAAAAAGTACGCATGCTACTTGAGCATTTGTTTGCTCGCTGCGCCGTTTGTCGCTTGTGCCGATGAACCCTTGCCGCCGTTGCAGACCCTGCCGACGCCGCCGGCGCAAATGCCGGTCGAACCACAAAGTCCGCTGCAAGCGGTGCTGATCGGTTTGCCTCAGGCATGCCCGGCGATTGCCGCACAGCTGAGTGGTCCGGCGCTGGCGCAACTGCAAGCGTTCTACCAGCAGCAGGACTGGCTGCCGGTGTGGGCCAGCGAGTCCGGGCGTTTGCCGGTCTTGCGTGCGCAGTTGCAGTTGTTGGCCGACGATGGCCTCAATCCCAAGCGCTATCCGGTGGCCGTCAATCCACCGCAGGACGGCGAGTTGTGTGCCGATATCGACATCAGCCGCTTTTATCTGCAAGCGCTGCAAGACCTGCATTTCGGGCGTCTGTTGCAGTCACATTTCGAGCCGCTGTGGCATGCCGATGACACCCCGCGTGATCGTAAGGCGGAATTGCTGGCGATCGCGGTACCCGGCCTGCACGACATCAAAGCCGCGTTCGATCTGGCGCGTCCGCGTCTGGCGCAGTATCAAAGCCTGCGTCATCTCTACGCCAGCCAACGGCTGCAGGCCTTGCCGCACTGGCAGGCGGTGGGCAACGGCCCGCTGCTGCGCCCGGCGATGGAGGACAAACGCGTGCCGGAACTGGCCCAGCGCCTGTTCAACGAGGGCTATCTGACCCACGTCACCGGCACGCCCGGCAATGCCTATGAGGGTGTGCTGGTGGAAGCGGTGAAGAGCTTTCAGGCCAACCATTCCTTGCAGGCCGACGGGGTAGTCGGGCCGGGGACGATTGCCGAGCTCAACATCAGCCCGCTGACGCGCCGCGAGCAGTTGCGGGTCAACCTCGAACGTTTCCGCTGGCTGGCGCAGGACATGGAGCCCAATGGCTTGCTCGTTAACGTCGCTGCCGCCGAACTGACCCTGTATCAGGGCGGCGTGCCGGTCTGGCAGACCCGTACCCAGGTCGGTCGCGCCGAACGGCAGACCCCGCTGCTCAAATCCCGGGTCACGCGCCTGACCCTGAACCCGACCTGGACCGTGCCGCCGACCATCTGGAAAGAAGACAAACTGCCGGCGATCCGCAAGGATCAGACCTTCCTCAGCCGGCAGAACCTGCAAGTCCTCGACGCCCATGGCCAGCCGTTGGCCGCGGCGGATATCGACTGGGACAATCCCGGCAACATCATGCTGCGCCAGGAGGCCGGGCCGCGGAATCCGCTGGGGCAACTGGTGATCCGCTTCCCCAACCCGTTCGCCGTGTACTTGCACGATACGCCGAGCAAGGCCCTGTTCGACAAAGGCCCGCGCGCTTTCAGCTCGGGCTGTGTGCGGGTCGAGCACCCGATGCAACTGCGTGACCTGCTGTTGACCCCGGCGGAACGTACGCGCACCGACACCTTGCTCGCCACCGGCAGCACCCACGAATTCCGCCTGTCGGCACCGGTGCCGATCCTGATGACCTACTGGACGGCGCAGGTCGGCAAGGATGGGCAGGTGCGTTATGCGCCGGATATCTACAGCCGTGACAGTGCGCTGCTCGCCGGCCTCGACGGGGCACACTGACCGTTCTCTGTAGGAGCTGCC
>NZ_JABULD010000189.1:0-3707 GCF_014060985.1 Pseudomonas sp. MD195_PC81_125 | reverse complement strand
GGCAGCTCCTACAGGTTGAACGCATTTCAAATGCAGGAGCTGCCGAAGGCTGCGATCTTTTGCTTTTATATCTCCAAAAGGAATATAAAAATGAAATATAAATATTATTAATGCATAAGGCGCCTTGCTAGGATCGCGCCACCGGATCACCGGACATTCAGCGACCCCTTAGCCAGGAGCCCCTATGTCCGGCGCCGACACCGTTCACCACAATCATCTCGACGTGTTGTTCCGCGCCCACTATCGCTGGCTATGCACGTACTTGCGCCGGCAGCTGCACGCCGCCGAAAACGCGGAAGACATCGCTGCCGAAACCTTCGCGCAATTACTTCAGGCGCCCAGTGTCACGGCGATTCGTGAACCCCGCGCCATGCTCACCACGATTGCCCAACGCCTGCTTTATCAGCGTTGGCGCCGCGCGGACCTGGAGCGCCGGCATGCGCAGCAGTTCGAGGTCGAGGTCGCCACTTCGCCTGAAGACCTCGCACACCTGAGCCAGACCCTCAAGCGCCTCGACCGCAGCCTGCAACGCCTGCCCGGCAAGGTCCGTTCGACCTTTTTGCTGGCACGGATCGATGGCCTGACTTACCCGCAAATCGCCGCCGAACTGGGCATTTCCCAGCGTTCGGTCAGCGCTTACATGAGCCGTTCCCAAGCCCTGTGCGACCGCCACAGCGCCAACCCAATCCTGACAGACAAGAGGTCCGCATGAGATCGATCAAAACCCTGCTCGGCCGTTCGTTACTGGCGCTGAGCCTGAGTGTCGGCGCTGTTTCGGCGGCGGAAAAAACCGCGCCGATCCATTTCGGTGACATCACTTGGGAGAGCGGCAGTTTCATTACTGAAGTGCTGCGCCTGATCGTCGAAAAAGGTTACGGCTACCCGACCGACACGCTGCCGGGCAGCACCGTCAGCCTGGAAGCGGCGCTGGCGAAAAACGATATTCAGGTGATCGGCGAGGAATGGGCCGGGCGCAGTCCGGCGTGGGTCAAGGCGGCCAATGAAGGCAAGGTGTTCGGCCTTGGCGACACGGTCAAGGGCGCGACCGAGGGCTGGTGGGTGCCGGAATACGTGATCAAGGGCGACCCCGAGCGCGGTATCAAACCATTGGCCCCGGAGCTGAAATCGGTGGCTGACCTGCCGCGCTACAAGGACGTGTTCCGCGACCCGGAAGACCCGCGCCGTGGACGCTTTCTCAACAGCCCGACCGGCTGGACCTCGGAGATCGTCAACAGCCAGAAGCTCAAGGCCTATGCGCTGACCGACAGCTACGTCAACTTCCGCACCGGCTCCGGTGCGGCGCTGGATGCCGAGGTGGCATCATCGATCAAACGCGGCAAACCGGTGCTGTTCTATTACTGGTCGCCGACGCCGCTGCTCGGTCGCTTCAAACTGGTAAAACTCGAAGAACCGCCGTTCGATGCCGAGGCCTGGAAAACCCTGGCCGATGCCAACAACCCGAATCCCAAGGGCACCCGCTCGATGCCGGCCAGCCTGGCGATTGGCGTGTCGGCGCCGTTCAAGGCGCAATACCCGGAACTGGTGTCGTTCTTCGAGAAAGTCGACTTGCCGATTGATCTGCTGAACCAGACGCTGGCTGGAATGAGCGAAAAGCGCCAGCCACCGCGGCAGGTCGCCGAAGCGTTTTTGCGTGATCAGCCGCAGGTGTGGCAGGCGTGGGTGCCGGGGGAGGTGGCGAGCAAGGTGACGGCGGGACTTTGAGTTTCAACTGTTTGATCGGTGGCGTTTGAGCTACCGCCTTCGCGAGCAAGCTCGCTCCCACACTGGGTCCATGGCTTGTCCGAATCCAGTGTGGGAGCGAGCTTGCTCGCGAATGATCTGCAGACTTACACCGCTTCCGCTGCCAACGCCGCCGCCACGGTCGGCCGCTGCTCAATCCGCGCCTGAAACCGCGCCAGCGCCGGCCACTGTGCCAGTTCGATTCCGAACAACCCGGCCCAACGCAGCACCACAAACAACAACGCATCCGCCACGCTGAAGCCGCTCGGCAGCAGATACTCCTGCTGCTCCAGCACCGTGACCAACACGGCAAAACGCTTGAACAACTTCTCCTTGATCACTTCGGCCGGCAGCCGCTCATCAAACAGCGCGCCGAGGCCGCCGTGGATCTCGCTCGAAACGAAATTCAGCCACTCTTGCAAACGCAGCCGTTCGAAACTGCCGGGCGCCGGCGCCAGCCCTGACTGGGGTTGCAGATCCGCCAGATATTGCAGGATCACCGGGCCTTCGGTCAGCACCGCGCCGTTGTCCAGTTGCAGGGCGGCGACATAGCCTTTGGGATTGATCGCCATGAAGTCTTCGCCGCTGGCGGTGCGCTTGCTGCGGTTGTCGACGCGGATCAGTACGAAGGGCAGCTTCAGTTCGCGCAACACAATGTGCGGCGCCAGCGAACAGGCTTGCGGGGCGTAATACAGCTTCATCGGCAGCTCTCTGGTGAGGATTTGGCGCCAGTGTCATAGTGCGCCGCACCCTCGGTAAAATTAATCTTTCAGAAAGCAGCCATAAGGACAGCTACTGCCATGATGAACCTGATGCATTGGCGGCTGGTGGTCGCTGTGGCCGATCACGGCAACATCACCCGCGCGGCCGAACGGGTCGGCATGACGCAGTCTGGCGCGAGCCAGGCCCTGGCGCTGATGGAACAAACCCTCGGTGTGCAACTGTTCAGTCGCGAAAGCCGGCAAACCTTGCCCACCGCCATTGGGCTGCCGGTGATTGAGCAGGCGCGCGTAATGCTCGGCGCGCTGCAAACCATTCGCCAGACCGTCGACAGCGTGCGCCCGATGCTGCGCGGGACGATTCGCCTGGCAAGTTTTCCCATGGTCCTGGCGAGTTTTCTGCCGCCGCTGCTGCGTCAATTCAATCGCCTGTACCCCGGGATCGAAGTGGTGGCGCTGGAGGTCAGCGATGACGAGGTGGAAACCTTGCTTGCGGCCGGTCTGGTGGATGTCGGTGTGGTGCTCAACCCGGCCCCCGAGCGCAATGCCGGGCCATTGGGCCGTGATGAATGGGTGGCGGTCGTGCCGACGGGCCATCCGCTGGCGCTGCGAGGAACCGAGCAGGGCGTCACCCTGCAAGAACTGACCGCGCTGCCCTTTGTGCTGGCCACCGGCGGTTGCTCGACCAACGCCCGCAGCCTTGCCGCCGAAGCCTGTTTGCAGTTGCAGGATGTGCGGGTCGAGGTGCGCGAGTGGAGCAGCGCCTTTACGCTGGTGCGGGAAAACCTCGGCGTGACGCTGGTGCCGGAAATGACCTTGCCGGTCGACCGTCAGGGCTTGCGCGTGATTGCTCTGCAACCACCTGTCGAGCGGGTGTTTTCGCTGGTGTTGCCTGCAGGGCAGACGGCGTCGGCAGCGGTGCAGGCGCTGCTGGATTTGCTGGCGGAGACTTCGCTTGCCTCCGTTCGCTGAACCGTTTCTTGTGCAAAAAGTGCCAGATACTGGCCGACTAGTGGCCTTGCGCGTGGCAGGGCGCTGGCTATGCTAGCTGTAACTAACTATGTCGACCGTCATCGGTTAGCCGTGATTTCAACGCTGCCAGAGTGCGCAATCAAAGGCACCGGACACTGAACCAACAAGGAGCCAGTTGTACATGGAAGTTCTTCTGCACGTTAGGGCTGGCCCGCTCGCGGGCTATCAAGAGAAGGATGTCTTGATGAGAGCGTCGCGGCATGCACGCTCGGATTA
>NZ_JABULD010000752.1:0-1673 GCF_014060985.1 Pseudomonas sp. MD195_PC81_125 | reverse complement strand
ATTGACCAGCTTTGCGGAGGCGGAGGCATTTAAAAAATCAAAGCCAAAATATTTGACGAAAATGAATAGCAGAAGGCTGCCGCTACCCGGACCGAAGACGCCGTCATAAAAACCAATCAAGCCACCAAAAAAAATGCCCCACGCAATTTCCTTTGTTCCGCAATGAAATTCAGTGCTGATCAGGCCTAATCTTTTTTCCGCGAACGTATAGATCGCCATCGCTATCAAAACAAAAAAAAACAACGAACTCCATGATTTTTTTGGGAACGATTGACACTGAAAACGCGCCAATGAACGCAAAAACGAATGCCGACAGCATGGTGGGCAACATCAGTTTCCAGACAATGTTTATTCTTTTGGTATAGCTGTATATCGAAGAAAGATTGCCCGCAAGAACCGCCAGCTTATTGGTTCCAAATACGGTTGCCAAATTATATTGAGGAAGCGCATGCAAAAGTGCTGGCAGCTGTACAAGCCCGCCACCACCTACCGCTGCATCTATCAAACCACCACAGAATGCAAAAAAGCCTAAAGCGAACAACGCTTGTTCAAAATCCATTCAGGAGATCCTTTCGGAACTGAAATTCTTCGCAAAGCAACATGAAAATCTCCGGATTAGTTCCCGCTAACCCGCTGATTTAAATTTCCACAATCAGATCAGACTTTGAAAAATAGGTGACTTGATGGGTTTCGACAAGTGACTTATAGTGATCAAATCATTCATCATAAGTGAGCAATGGCATGGAGCTTTCTCAACTTACTATGTTCAAGGCTGTAGCGGATCACGGAAGTATCATTCGCGCCTCTGAATTACTGCACTGTGTTCCGTCCAACATTACCAACAGAATCAAACTTCTGGAAAAAGAACTTGGGGTATCTTTGTTTATCAGGAAAGGTCGGGGGCTTGTTATCAGCCCTTCCGGTAGATTATTTCTTGGGTATGCAAACAAAATCCTGTCTTTATGCCAGGAATCACAAAGAGCGCTCGATCCCGCGGCGGCGCCGTCAGGACTCTTGAAGATCGGGGCAATAGAGTCATCGGCAACCGGCAGACTGCCCAAGTTGCTCTCAAAGTTTCATCAACTCTATCCATCTGTGCAAATGCAGTTCAGCACAGGTGACTGGTCGCAGTTATTGAATGATGTGGTTGATCATAAACTCGACGGTGCCATCATTGCTGTCAATCAGGATCATCCTGATATTGAAAGTATCGAAATCTACATGGAAGAACTGGTATTGATTGCCTCTTCAGCTGCGGGGCACGTGCATAATCCGCAGGACTTGAGTGGCACGGATATATTCATGTGGCCTGAAGGCTGTCCTTATAGAAAGGCGCTGGAAAACTGGCTGCAAGCGCATGGTGTTGTTAGTCCTGTAACAAGCATCGCCAGTTACGGCACCATTCTTGGGTGTGTCAGCTCTGGAGCGGGTGTTTCGTTAGTGCCCAGAGGCGTTTTTGAACAGTTTCGCAGGATCGGTGACATAAGCGGCCATGTATTTGACGACCTGCACCCAATACAGAATTATTTTATATGGAATAAAAACAGCGGACCTCATCGCGCAAAAGAAAAATTTGCGGAGCTGCTCGTAGAGGAATTCAAGGACGTCTGACGTCATTTTTACAGTTTTGCGCGCCCACTGATCTCAGTGCCTGCCAGGCGTGTTGTCCTTTC
>NZ_JABULD010000464.1:0-24910 GCF_014060985.1 Pseudomonas sp. MD195_PC81_125 | reverse complement strand
AAGCCAGCTCCCACAGGTTTGTGGTTGATAACAATCCTTGTGGGAGCTGGCTTGCCAGCGATGACGGCCGATCAGACACCGAGACTCTAACAGCAGTCTCTCTGCTACCATGTCGCGCAATCGCCCCAGCCGTGACGACGTCCGCCAATGCCCCATGCTTGCCGCTCCACCTCCCTGCCCGAATTGACCGCCCTGTTCAGCGATGTGCAACAGCACTTTCTGAACGTGATCGTGCCGCTCTGGCAAGGCCCGGGCTGGAACGCCGACATGGCGCTGCCTTACGAGGCACTCGACGCGACGCATCAACCCTTGCCACCGCAACGCTACCGGGCGATGGCCTGCGCACGGCAGCTGTACCTGTTTTCCAGCCTGATCGGGGTTGTGGATAATGCCGAGGTGCGCGCCGCCGCGCTGTTCCGCTCGCTGCAACGGTACTTCCATGATGCCGAGCACGGCGGCTGGTTCTACAGCATCGACGCGCAAGGCCAGCCGCTGGATCAGCGCAAAGACCTCTACACCCACGCCTTCATCCTGTTCGCCTGCGCCCATTACTGGGCCAAGTCCCGCGAGCCTCTGGTGGAATCCACGCTCAACGCTGCACTGGAAGTGATCGGCCAGCGCTTCGCCACCGGCGATGGCTTGTACGAAGCGTACCTGGACCGCGACTGGAGCAACCTGCAAAGCGGTCCGCTGCAAAACCCGCTGATGCACCTGGCCGAAGCGTTCCTCGCCACCCTCGCCGTGCGCGAGGATGCGGCAACGCAGCACGCGCTCGTCGAATTATGCACAGGCATGCAGCAACACTTCGTCGATCCACAGCACGGCGTACTGATGGAGAAACCGCTGGGCGCTGTGGATAACTGGTACGAGCCAGGGCATCAGTTCGAATGGTATTTCCTGCTGGAGTCGTCATCACTGCTGCGCGGCTCGAAACTGCACACGGCGCTGGACCGGGCGTTCGCTTTCACCGAGCAATTTGGCGTTGAACACGCTTCAGGCGCGGTGCGGGC
Organism: Pseudomonas sp. MD195_PC81_125; assembly: GCF_014060985.1. Taxonomy (NCBI): domain Bacteria; kingdom Pseudomonadati; phylum Pseudomonadota; class Gammaproteobacteria; order Pseudomonadales; family Pseudomonadaceae; genus Pseudomonas; species Pseudomonas sp. MD195_PC81_125. Next base: position 23,900 of record NZ_JABULD010000464.1, on the reverse strand, counting down.
GATGCTCGATCTGCAACTGGATGGACGACCGAAAGATTCGACCCAGCGCATCTGGGCACAGGCAGAATATTTGCGCGCCCTGACCTTGCGTCCGGACAGCGAAGCCGCGGTGCTGCGCCAGTTGCAGGCGCTGCAGCAGCGTTTTCTGCATGCGGGCGGGTGGCATGAGTGCCGGGATGAGCTGGGCGAGGTCAGCCGCAAGGACATGCCTTCGACCACGCCTTATCACTTGGCGACATGTTATAGCGGGCTGGCTGAATACCTGAACTGAATGACTGAACTTATCCTGTGGCGAGGGAGCTTGCTCCCGCTTGAGTGCGCAGCACTCACAAAAATCCGGGGCCGCTTCGCAGCCCAGCGCGAGCAAGCTCGCTCGCCACAGGCGATTCAGCAGATCTGAATCAGGCAATCCACTTCTTGTCGCCGGTAAAGCTGATGGTCAACCAGCGCGCCGCATCCGGCTCGCCCAACTGTGCCGAGATCTCCTCGCGCAACGCATCCAGTTGTCTCACGCTGCGCAGCGCATAATCCGCCGGCAACACCACATGAATCTCGATGAACCGCGCCCGTCCGTGCTTCTGCACGTAGGTCACGTAATCGTCGAAACCGTGTTCGATCTTTGCCGCTTCCATGACCTGACGCACCTGGTCATCCAGCGTGTCCGGGGCAATACCCAGCACATCGCGCAGCGCCGGGCCGAGGATCTTGAACGCCGGCGGCAACATGGTCAGCGCCAGGACGATCAGGATCAGCGGGTCAACAAACTTCGCCCACTCCTCAAAGCCTTGGGCCTTGAGCAGCAGCGCGGCGAGAAAACTGATCAACAGGCCGACCGAGAGCATCGCGTCCACCAGCCAGCTGATGTTGTCGAACTGGATCAGGCTGGACTTGAGTTTGCGATTGCGCCGACGCACGTAGAAGAAATAGGCGAATTCAACGACGGTGAACACCGCCGCATAAATGATCACCAGCCCCAATTCGATGTCGCGGCCGCCGTTGATGATGCCGAACACACCGTTAAGAAACGCATAGATAGCGATCAACAGCAGGAAACTGCCTTCGATCAGCAGCACCATCGGCTCCAGATGCCAGAAACCGAACTGGAAGCGATGATTGCTTTCTTTGGCGATCAACCTGGCGGTGATCAACATCAGTACTTTGATGAACGTTGCGATCAGCGAGAAAAAACCATCGAAAAGGATGGATTGCGAACCTGAAACAAAACCGGTGACGATCCCGGCAATCGACACCGCGAACATCAGGATGGTCGATTGTTTGAGCAGCGACTGCTCACCTCGGTTACTCACGTAGCCTCCTCTAAAAACCCTTGAACCGCGGGGTGCGGTGGGGTTTGTCGGAGATGAGTTTACCTTATTGGCGGTTTTGCCCGGTTTTGTGGCGAGGGAGCTTGCTCCCGCTGGGGTGCGGAGCGCCCCCCGCTCTTCAGTTCAAAAAAAAGCGGGCCTGCTGCGCAGTCCAGCGGGAGCAAGCTCCCTCGCCACAGGGTCTTACGCCTTGTTACGCTCGATGGCAAACCCGGCCGAGGTCTGGCTCACCGGCATCAGCTCCAGGCTGTTGATGTTGATGTGTGCTGGCGCGTTGAGCACCCAGAAAATCGTTTCGGCGATGTCCTGCGGCTGGATCGGCTCGGCACCGGCGTAGGTGGCGTTGTAGCGTTCCTGGTCACCGGCAAAACGCACCAGCGAGAACTCGCTTTCGCACAGGCCCGGCTCGATGTTGCTGACACGCACGCCGGTGCCCTGCAGGTCGCAGCGCAGGTTCAGCGAGAATTGCTTGACGAACGCCTTGGTCGCGCCATACACGTGGCTGCCCGGGTACGGATAGTTACCGGCGATGGAGCCGAGGTTGACGATGCCGGCGCCACGGCCGTGAGCGATCAACCGTGGCAACAGCAGGCGGGTGCTGTACATCAGGCCTTTGACGTTGGTGTCGACCATGGTGTCCCAGTCGTCGAGGTCGCATTTCGGTGCAGGATCGACGCCCAGCGCGAGCCCGGCGTTGTTGATCAAGCCACGCAGCTTGGCGAACGACGGCGGCAGATTGGCAATTGCCTCTTCCATCGCCTTGCGGTCACGTACATCGAGTACCAGGCCATGCACTTCAGTCTGCTGCGACAGTTCGGCGCACAGGGCATTCAGACGCTCTGCACGACGACCGGTCAACACCAGTTTCCAGCCAGCCTCGGCGAAACGACGGGCACAGGCTTCACCAAAACCGGAGGTTGCGCCGGTAATAAACAGGGTGTTGGACATCGTGTTCTCCTTGCGTCGGCCGCCAGCGCAGCCATTGGAATAGAAAATCAGCAGCCAGCATGCCCGGCCCGGCATTTACGAGCAACACCCGCACCGGGACATATTCCGATCAAATTTTGATCAACCGTCGCTACGCCATACCTGCCGTGGCCTGTAGCCATGTGCACGCACGTTATCCACAATCCCTTCCACAGTTTCCGGGGGCAAGTAGAAACGCGCAAAGCCGCGCCACACAAGGCTTTGCGCGGGAAATAGAAAGTTTTTTGCTTGACCCTGAAGCCGCGGTTGTGCCGGAGATGGCATTTTGCACGACCGGCCGGTCAGTGCGGTGATTGCGCGAGGCCAGTAATTACGGCCCTCAGCGCGGTCTTTCCAGAGTTTAGTCACAGACTTATCCACAGGCTTGTTCACATGGAATTGCCTTTAGCGCGAGGCCTAGAAAAAGGTTGACAACAGCGTCTTCAGCTCCCGCAAAAACGCCTGATCAAAAAGCGATCACCCGCCTGCAAGCCACGTCACACAAGGGCTTCAGCCAGCTACTCCCACGTTATTCACAGCCAGCTCCACAGCAAACGGGGACAAGTCAAAACTGTGGAAAAACAGCCATTTGCAGCGTCTATATGTCGCGCTTTGACAGCGATGGGAATTTGTTTTCCACAATTTCAGAATGTGCTTGATGTCCTGGCTTGATTCCATGTAGGAGCTGCCGAAGGCTGCGATCTTTTGATGTTGTTTTGAAGATCAAAAGATCGCACCTTCGGCAGCTCCTACAGGGGTTGTGGTGGTTTGAGATGTAAAAGCCCCGGGACTCGCGTCGCCGGGGCTGTGTATGACAACGGTTTGGTCAGTGCCCGCCCAGATAAGCGTTACGCACCTCCTCGTTCACCAGCAGCTCTTTACCGGTACCGGTCAGGCGAATTTCGCCATTGACCATCACATACGCGCGGTCCGACAGCTTCAACGCATGGTTGGCGTTCTGCTCGACGAGGAAAATGGTCATGCCGGTTTTCGCCAGTTCACGCAGGGTGGCGAAGATCTGTTTCACCACGATCGGCGCCAGGCCCAGGCTCGGTTCATCAAGCAACAACAGCTTCGGCCGACTCATCAAGGCGCGGGCAATGGCGAGCATTTGCTGTTCGCCGCCGGACATGGTCATCGCCCGCTGAGTGCGGCGCTCTTCGAGCCGCGGGAACAGTTCGAACATGCGCTGCATGTCCTCTTTGGCGTACTTGTCGCCAATCGGGATGGTGCCCATCAGCAGGTTTTCCTCGACGGTCATGTCGGGGAACACCCGCCGCCCTTCTGGCGACTGTGCGATGCCATTGGAGGCGATGTAGTGCGAGGACTTGTGGGTGATGTCGATGCCTTGATAGAGGATCTGTCCGCCCGCCGCCCGTGGCTGGCCGAAGATCGACATCAGCAGCGTCGATTTGCCCGCGCCGTTGGAGCCGATCAGGCTGACCGTCTCGCCTTCGTTGATCTCAAGCGACACGCCTTTGAGGGCCTGGATCGGGCCATAGAACACGTCCAGGTCTTTGAGTTCGAGGATCGGTTTGCTCATACCAGTTCCTCTTCGTCGGCGCCCAGATAGGCGGCAATCACTTTCGGATCGTTGCGAATCGCATCGGGCCCGCCTTCGGCGATGACCACGCCGTGATCCAGCACCACGATGTGGTCGGAAATGCTCATGACCATGCCCATGTCGTGTTCGATCAGCACCACGGTCAGATCATGCTCGTCGCGCAGCAGCCGGATCATCGCGCTCAGCGCTTCGGTTTCCTGAGGGTTGAGGCCGGCGGCCGGTTCGTCGAGGCAGATGATCTGCGGTCGCGTGCACATGGCCCGGGCGATCTCCAGACGACGTTGCTGACCGTAGGACAGTTCACCGGCCAGGCGGTTGGCGCAGTCCACCAGATCGACCACTTCCAGCCAGTAGAACGCGCAGTCCAGCGCATCGCTTTCCGCTTTGCGGTAGCCCTTGGTATTGAGGATGCCGGCGAGCATGTTGCGGTTGACCCACATGTGCTGCGCCACCAGCAGGTTTTCCAGCACCGACATTTCCTTGAACAGGCGAATGTTCTGGAAGGTCCGGGCCAGGCCGGCGCGGTTCACCAAGTGCGTGCCACCAAACATCTTGTAATACAGGCGACTGAGGAAGCTTTTCGGCGAGACGAAGTCGGTCGGTTTGAACGACTCGCCCAGCAACTGGATGACGTTGGTCTGCTTGCCGCGCACGTTGAGTTCGATCTTGCCGCCGGAGGCCTTGTAGAACCCGGTCAGGCAGTTGAATACCGTGGTCTTGCCGGCACCGTTCGGCCCGATCAGGGCAAAAATCGAGTTGCGTTTGACCTTGAGGCTGACATCGCTCAAGGCCTTGATGCCACCGAAGTGCATCATCAGTTTTTCCACAGAGAGTACGACTTCACTCATGGCGCAGTCCTCTCATAGTGAATGGCACCTTTGCGTGGAGTGACCCCGGTACGGCTGATGCGGATCAGCCCTCGAGGTCGCCAGATCATCATCAACACCATCAGGATGCCGAACAGCAGCACGCGATATTCAGCGAAGCCGCGCAGCAGTTCCGGAGCAACCGTGAGCACGAACGCTGCGATCACCACGCCGATGGTCGAGCCCATGCCGCCGAGCACGACGATGGCGAGGATCAGCGCCGATTCAAAGAAGGTGAACGAGGTCGGGTTGACGAAGCCTTGATAGGTGGCGAAGAACACCCCGGCCAGACCTGCGGTCGACGCACCGATGGTGAACGCCGAGAGCTTGACCAGCACATGGTTCAGGCCCATCGAGCGGCAGGCGATTTCATCTTCGCGCAAGGCTTCCCAGGCGCGACCCACCGGCATTTTCACCAGTCGATGCTTGATGTACAGCACGGCCAGCACCACCAGGAACAACACCGTATAGATGAAGTAATACTTCACGTCCGGGTTGTAGGCGATGCCGAAAAACTCATGGAACGGTACCCCGCCATCCTTGGCCCGCTTGCCGAATTCCAGGCCGAAGAACGTCGGCAATGGCGCCGGCATGCCGTTCGGCCCACCGGTCAGCGACAACCAGTTGTTGAGGATCAGGCGGATGATTTCACCGAAGCCCAGGGTCACGATGGCCAGATAGTCACCGTGCAGACGCAGCACCGGAAAACCGAGGATGCAGCCGGCCAGGCCCGCGGTGATCGCCGCCAGCGGCAGCACAGTCCAGAAGCCCAGCCCGAGGTATTGATAACCGAGCGCCAGACCGTAGGCACCGATGGCGTAGAACGCCACGTAACCGAGGTCGAGCAGACCGGCGAGGCCAACCACGATGTTCAGCCCCAGCCCCAGCAGCACGTAGATCAGCCCGAGGATGACCACGCCCAACAGGTACGAGTTGGAGACAAACGGCACGATCACCGCCAGCACAATCAGCAGTGGAATGATCCAGCGCAGGCGTGATTTGTGATCGGCAGGCAGCACATGCACACCGGAACCGGTGCTCTCGAATCCGTCGAGGATCTTCAGGCCCTTGGGCGTCTGCAGAAACAGGCTCAAGGCAAAGCGGCCGATCATGACAATGCCGATGATCCAGGCCACGCGGGTTGGTTCGAGGTTGAAGCTGTAGCCGTCGAGCACGACACCGACAATCGGGCCGAACACGATCAAGGCAATAAGGCCGGCCAGAATCGCCTCAACCAGGCTTTTTTTGATATCGATGTTTTTTTTGAGTGGTTGAAGACATCGCTTACACCTTCGACACAAGAGGACGGCCCAACAGGCCCTGAGGCCGGAAGACCAGAACAAGTACGAGCAGCGAGAAGCTGAACACGTCTTTGTAGTCGGAGTTGACCAGGCCCGAGAACAGCGACTCGGAGATCCCGAGAATGATCCCGCCGAGCATCGCGCCGGGCAGTGAGCCGATCCCGCCGAGCACTGCGGCGGTGAACGCCTTGATGCCGATGACGAAGCCTGCGTAGAAGTCGAACGTGCCGTAGTTCATGGTGATCAGCACGCCGGCCAGAGCCGCCATCGCTGCACCGATGATGAACACGTAGGAAATCACCCGGTCGGTGTTGATTCCCAGGATCGAGGCCATCTTGCGGTCTTGCTGGGTGGCGCGGCACATGCGGCCGAGCTTGGTGTACTTGATCACGTAGGTCAGCAGGCCCATGCCGACGAACGCGGCCACCAGAATGAAGATCTTGGTGTAGGTCAACTGAACGAAACCGCTGCCGACGTCGATGCGCCAGGCACCGGTGAGCAACGTTGGAACACCCTGTTGGCGGGCGCCCTGGCTGATCTGGGCATAGTTCTGCAGGATCAGGGAGATACCGATGGCACTGATCAGCGGTGCCAGTCGGGTGGAGTTGCGCAGAGGTTTGTAGGCGACGCGTTCGATTACCCAGCCATAGACGCCAGTGACGACGATGGTGAACACCAGCGTGCCGAGCATCAACAGCGGGAAGGATTCGATACCGAAGTAAGCCAGCAGAGCCAGACTGATTGCCGCCAGGTAAGCGGAAATCATGTAAACCTCGCCGTGGGCGAAGTTGATCATGCCGATGATGCCGTAGACCATTGTGTAGCCGATGGCGATCAGGCCATAGACCGACCCGAGGGTCAGGCCGTTGACCAGTTGCTGCAGGAAAATACCATCCATAACGCAATCTCACGCAATGAGAACCTGCCCGCCGGGGCGGGCGGTTCTTCTAGGAAAAATACAGATTTACGTCGGAGCAATGTCAGAGCGCGATGAGCCCAGACCCACCGATCTCCTGTGGGAGCTGGCTTGCCAGCGATAGCGGCGGATCAGTCAACCTGTGTGTCGACTGACCTGACGCCATCGCGGGCAAGCCCGCTCCCACAGGTATTGGTGGGGATCAAGCTGATCGCGTCAGCCCTTACTTCTGTTTTTCCAGCTGATGGTATTTGCCACTCGCGTCCCACTGGTAAACCACGTAGTCGGACACTTTCAGGTCGCCTTTCTTGTCCCAGGCCTTCTCACCCATCACGGTTTTCACCGGGTTGGCCTTGAGCCATTCGGCGGCTTTTTCGCCACTGTTGGATTTGGCGCCGTTGAAGGCGGCCGCCAGGGTCTGAACCGACGCGTAGGCGTACAGGGTGTAGCCTTCAGGTTCGGTGCCGGCCTTGCGGAACGCATCGACCACGGTCTTGCTGTCTGGCAGCAGACGTGGGTCGGCGCCGAAGGTCATCAGCACGCCGTCAACGTATTGCGGGCCACCGGCGGTGGTCACCAGTTCGTCGGTGACGATGCCGTCGTCAGACATGAACTTCACGTCTTTCAGGCCTTCGGTGCGCAGTTGCTTGACCAGCGGCCCGGCTTCCGGGTGCAGGCCGCCGAAGTAGACCACGTCGGCACCGGCCGCACGGATCTTGGTGACCACGGCGCTGAAGTCTTTCTCGCCACGGGTCAGGCCTTCATACAGCACCGGCTTGACGCCACGCTTTTCCAGTTGAGCCTTGGTCGCATCGGCCAGGCCCTGACCGTAGGTGTCCTTGTCGTGCAGCACGGCGACTTTCTTGCCCTTGAGCACATCGACAATGTAATCGCCCGCGACGATGCCTTGCTGGTCATCACGCCCGCACATACGGAACATGGCGCTCAGGCCGCGCTCGGTCACTTGCGGGTTGGTGGAACCCGGGGTGATCGCGATAACACCGGCTTCGTCGTAGATTTCCGACGCTGGAATGGTGGAGGAAGAGCAGAAGTGACCGACCACACCGGCCACCTTCTGGTTGACCAGGTCCTTGGCAACCGTCACTGCCTGTTTCGGTTCGCAGGCGTCATCGCCCTTGACCAGTACGATTTTCTCGCCGTTGACGCCACCCGCCGCGTTGACCGCGTCCGCCGCCGCCTGTGCACCCTTCATGTACTGCTCGCCAAATGCCGCGTTGGCGCCAGTCATTGGACCCGCTACACCGATTTTCACATCAGCTTGAGCAAACGCAGAAACACCCAACGCAGTAGCCACTGCGAGGGCCAGAAAGCCTTTCTTGTAAAACGTCTGGGACATGAGGTGGTGCTCCAAGGTTTTTTTTAGTTGGCACTGCGACTTCACTTCACTGAATGCTCTGAGCAAGCGCCGTGCCATCGGTTTTTTATTCTTCAAAAAGTCGCTGCTTTCTTGTTATTTCGACTGTTTCGTTCCCATTTTCATTGGGCGTGCAACCGTCTAAACCGCGGAAGGTGAAACCTTTTTAAATCTCAGGCGCAACCCGCTTGCGCCATCATTGCAACCGCGGCACCAAACGACGTGCAACCAGCCTGTAACAGCTCGCGTCACCGAACTGCACACTGCTGGTGCGGGACTGCTACAACCCGCACCATTACAGGCTAGTCGCTACGCGCAAAAGCGCCGTGTTAAGCAACATATTTCAACACTCAGATGACGATGCGCAGGCACTGGCCCGCGTGATACAGCGAGAACCCGGCCTCGTACAGGCAACTGCGCAGGCCGACACCGGCCAGGGGCTGCATCGGTGCGAAGGGGATCGGCAAGGCTTGAGGATTTCCGTTACACAGATAGTCGGCGAAGGCTTTGCCGACCACAGTGCCAGTGGTCACGCCGCGACCGTTGTAACCGGTGACGGCCACCAGTCCCGGCGCCGGCTCGAACAGCCGCATCAGGTGATCGGGGGTAAAGGCGATGCGCCCGGTCCAGGTGCACTCCCACTCCACCGGTTTCAGGTTGGGGAAGTAATGCTGCTGCACCCGATCGGCCCAGGCCTTGAGGAACCACGCCGGTTTCTGGTTGCCGTTGCCCAGACTGCCGAGCAACAACCGGCCATCCTTGTCGCGGCGAATGCTGCTCAATACCTGCCGCGTGTCCCACGAGCCTTGCCCGCCGGGGAGAATGTCATGGGCGGCGTCTTCAGTCAGCGGCACCGAGGCGACCTGATAGTAGTAACCGGGGAAGAAGTTGCGCTTGAGTTCGGTCCAGTCGCCCTCGGTGTAGGCGTTGGAGGCGATCACCACTTGCTCGGCGAGCACCGAACCGTGCTCGGTCTGCACTGACCATTGCTGGCCCACGCGCTCGAGACGGCTCACCGGCGAATGATCGAACATCTGCCCGCCCAGCCCTTTCACCGCGTTGGCCAGTCCGGTGACATAGGCCATCGGGTTGAGCGTGCCGGCGCGGCGGTCGAGCAGCGCGGCAGCGATCTTTTGCGTGCCGGTGGCTTGCTCGCAGGCCTTGCCGGTGAGCAACTCGACGGGCGCCCCGCGACGCTTCCATTGTTGCTCGCGACTGCGCAGATCCGCTTCGCCCTTGGCGTTGTGCGCCATGTGCAGGGTGCCTTCGCGGCGCAACTGGCAATCGATGTTGTATTTATCCACAAGGCTGAACACCAGCGCCGGCGCCGCCCCGAGCATGCGGTTGAGCTGACTGCCGACCGCTTCGCCGAACCCGGCCTCGATCTCGTCCGGCGGGATCCACATGCCGGCGTTGACCAGCCCGACGTTGCGCCCGGAGCCGCCGTGGCCGGCTCGATGCGCTTCCAGCACGCAGACACTTTTGCCTTTTTCCAACAGATGCAGCGCCGCCGACAACCCGGTAAACCCGGCGCCGATCACGCAGACATCGACTTTGACCTCGCCCCGTAGCGCAGCGTTATCCGGGCGCTGCGGCGTGAGTTTTTCCCACAGACATTCTTCGCGTAACGGCATTGCCAGACTCCAACAGAAACCTGCCAAACACACTGCTGATCCTGTGGGATAAAGCCCTGTGGCGAGGGGATTTATCCCCGATCGGTTGCATAGCAACCGTAAAACCAGTGCATGCGGTGTATCTGAAACTCCGCGATTGCATGTTTTGGGGCCGCTGCGCAGCCCATCGGGGATAAATCCCCTCACCACAAAAGCCCGCTCCCAGGATCTGCGTCATTCCAAACTCAGTCGAAGGTAATCCCCTGCGCCAGCGGCAACTCCAGCGAGTAATTCACGGTATTGGTCTGCCGGCGCATGTACGCGCGCCAGGCGTCGGAACCCGATTCACGACCGCCACCGGTCTCTTTCTCGCCACCGAATGCGCCGCCGATTTCCGCGCCGCTCGGGCCGATGTTGACGTTGGCGATGCCGCAGTCACTGCCGACCGCCGACATGAACTGCTCGGCCTCGCGCACGTCGGTGGTGAAGATGCACGACGACAGGCCTTGCGGTACCGCGTTGTTCAGGCGTAGCGCTTCCTGGAAGTCGCTGTAGCCGACCACATAGAGAATCGGCGCGAAGGTTTCGCTGCAGACCACGTCGCTCTGCTCCGGCATTTCGACAATGGCCGGCGACACGTAATAGGCGTTGGGGAACTGCTCTTCGAGCTGACGCTTGCCGCCGAATACCCGCCCGCCCTCGCTCAGTGCCTGTTCCAGCGCGTCCTGCATGTTTTCGAAGCTGTGTTTGTCGATCAGCGGGCCGACCAGATTGCCTTCCAGCGGATGGCCGATGCGCACCTTGGCGTACGCGGCTTTGAGGCGGGTGACGATTTCTTCCTTCACCGACTCATGGGCAATCAGGCGACGCAGGGTGGTGCAACGCTGACCGGCGGTGCCGACCGCGCTGAACAGGATGGCGCGCACGGCCATGTCCAGATCGGCGCTCGGGCCGAGGATCATCGCGTTGTTGCCGCCCAGCTCAAGAATGCTGCGGGCGAAACGCGCGGCGACTTTCGGCGCCACTTCGCGGCCCATGCGGGTGCTGCCGGTGGCGCTGATCAGCGCGACACGCGGGTCATCCACCAGCGCTTCGCCAGCGTCACGACCACCGATGATCACCTGGCACAGGTGCGCCGGCGCATCGGTGAAGTTCTTCACCACACGGTCGAACAATGCCTGGCAGGCCAATGCGGTCAGCGGCGTCTTCTCCGACGGTTTCCACACCACCGGGTTGCCGCAGACCAGCGCCAGCGTGGTGTTCCACGCCCACACTGCGACCGGGAAGTTGAACGCACTGATCACGCCGACCACGCCCAGCGGATGCCAGGTTTCACGCATGTGGTGGCCCGGGCGCTCCGAGGCGATGGTCAAGCCGTACAGTTGACGCGACAGGCCGACGGCGAAGTCGCAGATGTCGATCATCTCCTGCACTTCACCGAGGCCTTCCTGGGTGATCTTGCCCGCTTCCCACGACACCAGCTCGCCGAGGTCAGCCTTGTATTCGCGCAGCACTTCGCCGAATTGACGCACCAGCTCACCGCGACGCGGGGCCGGCACCTTGCGCCACTGCTCGAACGCATGATCTGCGCGACTGATGTGCTGCTCGACTTCGGCCGGGCCTTCCCAGTTCACGGCGGCGATGCGGCTGCCGTCGATGGGCGAATGCACCGGCACTTTGCCGTTCTGGTACAGGGCCGGGTTCACACCAAGACGATCAAGCAATGCGGCAACCATGGGTCACTCCTCAAGCGAAAAACTGAATGTGTGCGGCCGAATGTTCACGACCGGGCAGGCCTTTAGTTGTAGCTTCCCGAAGGCAAGGCAACAAACGACCTTTACGCGAGATATCATTCCGTTTATTCATGCTGCGCATAGAAAGACAAGAAAAAGGATCACCCATGCTGAACAAACGCCACCTGCCGTCGATCACCGCGCTGCAGTGCTTCGAGGCCGTGACCCGGCACCTGAGCTTCACCCGGGCCGCCGAAGAGCTGAACCTGACCCAGAGCGCCGTCAGCAAGCAAGTGGCGCAGCTTGAGGAATTGTTGCAGCACTTGCTTTTCCGCCGGGTGCGTCGGCGTTTGCAGATGACCCCAGCCGGGGATTTGTACCTGGTGGAAGTCCGAAAAATCCTCACTCAGGTGGAAATGTCCACGCATTACCTGCGTTCCTACGGCGGCGAGACCGAAGTCCTGCGCGTTTCTACGCCTTCGACCTTCGGCGCGCGCTGGCTGGTTCCGCGTCTGAAAGGCTGGCGTCTGCGCCATCCGTCGATCCATCTCGACCTGTGCAACGAGCAGGAGGCAGATGACTTGCTGCAGGGGCGCAGCGATCTGGCGTTCTATTTCGGCCAGGGTTCGCGCCCCGGCACCGAATGCCTGAAGCTGTTCGGCGAAGAGCTGGTGCCGGTCTGCGCACCCGGCAGCCTGCCGGATCAGCCTTTCACCGACCCGACGCAACTGACCGATCTGGTGCTGCTGCAAAACGCCTCGCGGCCACAGGCCTGGCATGATTGGTTCGACAGTCAGGGTTACCACACCGAACACAGCTATCACGGGCCACGTTTCGAAACCTTTTACATGTGCATCCGCGCCGCCCAGGTCGGCTGCGGCGTGGCGCTGCTGCCACGGTTTCTGGTGGAAGAGGAATTGGCCGACGGCAAACTGGTCATTCCCTGGCAGCATGCCATGCCCAGTTCCGACGCCTATTACCTGGCCTATCCGGAGCATGCGGCGGAAGTGCCGAAGGTGCGCGATTTTGTGAAGTGGATGCTGGAGCAGATCGATAGCCCTGCGGTCTGAGCACTATCCTGTGGCGAGGGGATTTATCCCCGACGGGTTGCGCAGCGACCCCAAAAAACTCAAGAACGACGACTGCTTCGCAGTCAATCGGGGATAAACCCCCTCACCACAAATGATCTTCACCTGCCAAAAATTGCTGGCAATCTTCGTCCCTGATATGCGCCACTAGCACCATTGTTTGATACCGCGCCTTGCGCGGTGCACCTGGAGACCCCGTTTATGAGCGAGAGTGTGTTTGCCGATCGCATCGTGCAGAACCTGCTCGACACCGACTTCTACAAACTGACGATGATGCAGGCGGTGCTGCACAACTACCCCAACGTCGAAGTCGAATGGGAGTTTCGTTGCCGTAACAGTGAGGATCTGCGGCCGTATCTGGCCGAAATCCGCTACCAGATCGAGCGTCTGGCCGAGCTGAGCCTGAGCGCCGACCAGTTGAGCTTTCTCGAGCGCATCACCTTTCTGAAACCGGATTTCCTGCGCTTTCTCGGTCTGTTCCGTTTCAACCTGCGCTATTTGCACACCGGCATCGAGAACGGCGAGTTGTTCATTCGTCTGCGCGGTCCGTGGCTGCATGTGATCCTGTACGAAGTGCCGCTGCTGGCGATCGTCAGCGAAGTGCGCAACCGCTATCGCTACCGTGAAATCGAACTGGTGCAGGCGCGTGAGCAGCTGTATCGCAAGTTCGACTGGCTCAGCGCCAACGCCTCGGCCGACGAACTGGCGCAATTGCAGGTCGCCGATTTCGGCACCCGTCGGCGTTTTTCGTATCGCGTGCAGGAAGAAGTGGTGAACGTGCTCAAGCACGATTTCCCCGGGCGCTTCGTCGGCACCAGCAACGTGCACTTGTCCCGCGAACTGGGCATGAAACCGCTGGGCACCATGGCCCATGAATGGATCATGGCCCACCAGCAACTCGGCCCGCGGCTGATCGACAGCCAGATCGCCGCCCTCGACTGCTGGGTGCGTGAGTACCGTGGTTTGCTCGGGATTGCGCTCACCGACTGCATCACCACCGACGCCTTCCTCGGCGACTTCGATCTGTTCTTTGCCAAGCTCTTCGATGGTCTGCGCCACGACTCCGGGGATCCGGTGCAGTGGGGCGAAAAATGCATCGCTCACTACCACAAGCTCGGCATCGACCCGATGAGCAAGACTCTGGTGTTCTCCGACAGCCTGACCCTGCCCAAGTCGCTGGAGATCTTTCGCGCGCTGCACGGGCGGATCAACGTCAGCTTTGGCATCGGCACCAACCTGACCTGTGACATTCCGGGTGTCGAACCGATGAGCATCGTGCTTAAAATGACCGCCTGCAACGGCCAGCCGGTGGCGAAGATCTCCGACGAGCCCGGCAAGACTCACTGTAAAGACCCGAATTTCGTCGCCTATTTGCGACATGTGTTCCAGGTTCCTGCCGTTTCCAGCCTATCTAGCAAGGAGTGAATTCATGCAAGCCGTACAGCGTGAGATTGCTGAACAGCTCAAGGTGCAACCGCCATTCGCCGGGCATCAGGCCCTCGAAGCGGAAGTCGCCCGACGCATCACCTTTATCCAGGATTGTCTGGTCAATTCCGGCCTCAAGACCCTGGTGCTGGGCATCAGCGGCGGTGTCGACTCGCTGACCGCCGGTCTCTTGGCCCAGCGTGCCATGCGTGAGCTGCGCGAGCGCACTGGCGACAACGCCTACAAGTTCATTGCCGTGCGCCTGCCGTACGAAACCCAGTTCGATGAACACGACGCCCAGGCTTCGGTGGACTTCATCGCCCCGGACGAGCGCCACACGGTCAACATCGGCCCGGCAGTGAAGTCGCTGGCCAGTGAAGTGGCGGCGTTCGAAGGCAAACACGCGGTGTCGGTGGATTTCGTGCTCGGCAACACCAAGGCGCGGATGCGCATGGTCGCCCAGTACACCATCGCCGGCGCGGCCCACGGGCTGGTGATCGGCACCGACCACGCGGCGGAAGCGGTGATGGGCTTCTTCACCAAGTTCGGCGACGGCGCCTGCGACCTGGCCCCGCTCAGCGGTCTGGTGAAAAACCAGGTCCGGGCGATTGCCCGCAGCTTCGGCGCGCCGGAATCGCTGGTGGAAAAAGTGCCGACCGCGGATCTGGAAGACCTGTCGCCGGGCAAACCGGACGAAGCGTCCCACGGCGTGACCTACGCCGAGATCGACGCCTTCCTGCACGGCGAGCCGGTACGTCAGGAAGCGTTCGACATCATCGTCAACACCTACAACAAGACCCATCACAAACGGGTCATGCCGTTTGCGCCGTAAGTTGCGCTGATACCTGTAGGAGCTGTCGAGTGAAACGAGGCTGCGATCTTTTGATCTTCAAAAACAACCTCGAAAGATCGCAGCCTGCGGCAGCTCCTACAGAAAACAGAAAAGCGTCCCGAGGGACGCTTTTTTTGTGCCTGCAGCCATTACTTCACGGCAATGGTGCCTTTCATCATCGAGATGTGGCCCGGGAACGAGCAGAAGAAGCCGTAGTCAGTGCCAGCGGTCAGCTTCGATACGTCGATGGTCAGCGAGTCTTTCTCGCCGGCACCGATGATTTTGGTGTGAGCGATAACGCGCTCGTCGCCGTCTTTCAGGTAGTTCTTGTCGATGCCAGCGGCCAGGCCATCGGTGGCGATCGGCTGCATGTCAGCGGTTTTGCTGACCACCAGGTTATGGCCCATGACGTTCTTCGGCAGGCTGCCGGAGTGGGTCAGTTCGACGGTGAAGGTCTTGCAGCTCTTGTCGATCACGATCGACTGGGTGTTGAAGGACATCTGATCGGTGGAATCAACGGTGGTTTTGCACTCGGCAGCCATCAATTGGCTGCTGGCCAGCGCCAGCAGGGATACCGCAACAACTTTGGAAAACATGGTGAATCTCCAAGGCAGGGTTAACAAAAACACGAATGATGGAAAGACTGCCTGAAATCTTCGCAAGTTCCTATGACTTGAGTCAAAAATTGTATACAACTTTCAGGCTATGACACTCATCGAAACAATCTACCGGCCAGATTTCCCGGCCGGGCCTATGATCGGCGCATCTACTGAAACGGAGTGCCTGTCATGTTCTTTAACGGTCTGTTGTGCAGTTTGCTCGCCGCCTACGCCTGTGGCGCCAGCGGTACCTTTGAATCACCGGAACGCGAAGTTTAGTCCTTGGATCAAGGCGTGCCAGCCATTACCCTGTGACGGATTGACCCAGGAGGAAGGCATGTCTCTCACATCCGTTTGTGTTTTTTGCGGTGCCAACGCCGGCACTGATCCGGCTTACACCGAAGCCGCCAAGGCCCTTGGCCGCGCGCTGGCCGAGCGTCAGCTGACGCTGGTTTACGGCGGTGGCGCCGTGGGCCTGATGGGCCTGGTGGCGGACGCCGCGCTGGCCGCTGGCGGCGAAGTGATCGGGATCATTCCGCAAAGCCTGATGGACAAGGAAATCGGCCACAAAAGCCTGACCCGTCTCGAAGTGGTCGATGGCATGCACGCGCGCAAGGCGCGCATGGCCGAGCTGAGCGATGCGTTCATCGCGTTGCCCGGCGGCCTCGGCACGCTGGAAGAGCTGTTCGAAGTCTGGACCTGGGGTCAGCTCGGCTACCACGGCAAACCGCTGGGGCTGCTGGAAGTGAACGGTTTTTACAGCAAACTCACCGCTTTTCTCGACCATATCGTCGGCGAAGGCTTCGTTCGCGCGCCACACCGTGACATGCTGCAAGTGAGCGAATCGCCCCAAACCCTGCTCGACGCCCTCGATCAGTGGAAGCCGACCGTCACGCCCAAGTGGGTCGACCAAAAACCCGGCTAACCGCCAGGCACCGATACAGGGCAGAATACGCGCCGCTCAACCTCACCTTCGACCCCAGAGGATCGCCCATGGCCAAACCCAATTACTCCTTCGCCAAACGTCAACGAGACCTGGCAAAGGAACAGAAGAAAGAGGAAAAGCTTCAGCGCAAGAAACAGATGGCTGAAGAAGCGGCACTGAACCCTGACGGGGAAGTGGCGACTGACAACGATGATGATGTTGATGCACCGAAAGACCAGGCGCCCGACGCCTGAGCTGATTGCTGATTCGCTCCCGGAGGGAGCGATCTGTGGTGAGGGAGCTTGCTCCCGCTGGGTTGCGCAGCGACCCCAAATTGTTTTGCGACTGCTTCGCAGTCGAGCGGGAGCAAGCTCCCTCGCCACATTGGCTCCCGCCAGTGAAATTCCTTACTCCAATGGCATCACCGTGACCCGCACTTCCGGATCATGCGAACCGCCCCCCAGAATCACCCCGCGCAACGGCGACACATCGGAAAAATCCCGGCCCCACGCCAGGGTGATGTGCTCCAGCGCCGGCTGCACGTTGTTGGTCGGATCGAAATCCACCCAGCCCGATACCGGACAGAACACCGAGACCCACGCATGTGACGCATCAGCGCCGATCAGTCGTGGCTGGCCCGGCGGCGGCTGGGTCAGCAGATAGCCGCTGATGTAACGCGCCGCCAGCCCCCGTGAACGCACGCACGCAAGCATCAGGTGCGCGAAGTCCTGACACACGCCGCGCCGGCGCTCCAGCACCTCGACCAGCGGTGTCGCCACTTGCGTCGCCTCGGCGTCGAAAGTGAATTCGCTGAAAATCTTCTGCATCAAATCCTGCACGCCCAGCAACAGGGGCTTGCCCGGAGGAAAACAGCTTTCGGAGAATTCGACGAAGCTGCGCTTCAAATGCACGTAGGGTGACTGAAAGCGATAGCGACAAGCCTCCAGCAATTCGGCGGACAACGGCTGGCTGCTGTAGGTCAGCGCATTGCGCGTCTGCTCCCACGCCGGGGACAGATTGAAGTCCGCCAGCGGTCGCGCCAGCACTTCAACCGTGAGCCGGGCGTTGACTTGCAACTCGTCGTGCGGGCGCTCGAAGGCCAGCCGGGTCAGCGGATTGCCGAACACATCCAGCTCATCGCGCCGCGTGGTCGGCTGCGGGCTGATCAGCAATTGCTGCTCGGTGCAGCGCTGCCATGCGCACTCACGCGGCCACAGGTGCGCCAATTGCTGCGCCAGCGACACCGGGCTGTCGTAGTGGTAACAGGTGTCGTGGAGGATCTGGTAAAGGGCGCTCATCAGACGGACACCGTGCGCTGGCTGACATCATCGACATGGGCAAAGTGGCGCAGCGCCAGACGATCGGACACCTGAGCGCTGGCCTCGGCAATCGCTTGCAGCAGATCCGCCAGACCGTCGAGCGCCGCACGCACGCTGTTCTCCCCGAATAGCGGGTTCTCCAGACAGCCCAGATCGAACCGCGCCAGACGCTCGACCAACTGCGGCAATCCGGCCTCGCGAGGCACGCCGAAATCATCATTCAATCGCTTGAGCGTGCGGGTCACCAGTTTCAACTGAAACAGCACCGCGTGCGGGTTCTGCTCATCCAGCAGCAACAGGTCGAGCACCGGAATCAACTGCGCCACCGCCAGATATCGCGAACGGTAAGTGATGCTGCTGTTGCCCAGTTCCAGCAGCCATTCCAGCCCGGCCTGATCGAACGCCCCGACACCGCGCAGAAACGCCGCCAGACTGCTGCTGAGAAACTGCAAACGTTCGATGCGCCGGCCGATCATCAGAAAGCGCCAGCCTTCGTCGCGGGTCATGTCGTCGAGGGCAAACCCGGACAATGCCGCCAGTGACATCACCAGCCGGTTGAGGAAATCCAGCAACTCGCCGAAGTCCGGCTCCTCGGTGTCCAGTTCCAGCGCCTCGCGCTGCAACTCGACCAACGCCTGCCAGTTCTCCCGCGAAAGCTTGCCGCGTACCTGCGAGGCCGCCCACTGCAAGCGCTGCAGGTTGGAGCGCAGGCTGAACGACCAGTCCTCGCCGAGCAGCGCCGCCAGCAGGCGCTCCGGCAACTCGCCCTCCTCCGGCAGTAACATCAGACGCTCGCCCAGCGCCACGGCGGCCTGCAAGGCTTGCGGATCATCACCATCGACATACCGCGCGAGCATGATCCGCAGCAGTCGCGCACTGTCGTCACAACGCTCGCAGTAACGGCCGAACCAGAACAGGTTCTCCACCACCCGCGAGGGCAGGTACGGATCGCGGCGCACCAGATCGTGTACGCCGACGTTACGCTGGGTTTTCCATTGTTCGCCACTCGGCGCACGCTCGCCCAGCACCCAAGTGTCCTTGCTCGCGCCACCGCGCTGCATCGACACCACTTCGGCATCGGCCTCGGCGGCCACCCGGGTCAGGCCACCGGGCAGCACGCGATAGCCATCGCGACTGGCCACGGCGTACATGCGCATGCCGATGGCTCGCGGTTGCAACTGGCCGTCTTCGGCTTGCCAGATCGGCGCCTGGGACAGCTGCGCCAACTCTTGCGCGACGTAGGCGTATGGCCGCGCCTGCATGCGCTCGGCGAGCGCCTGACGCTGTTGTTCACTCAGATCGCGGCCGAATACCGGCGCGAAGCTTTGTGAGGGGAACGCCGGTTTGATCAGCAGCTCCGGCAGTTTTTCCAGCGCCTGCGCCAGCACCGGCGCTTCGCCGCACCACCAGGTGGCGATGGACGGCAGCAGCAGTTCTTCGCCGAACAGGTACTGATTGATCTTCGGCAGAAATCCGAGCAATCCCGGCGACTCCAGCACGCCGCTGCCCAACGCATTGGCCACCAGCACCCGGCCCTGACGCACCGCTTCCAGCAAGCCGGGCACCCCGAGTGCCGAGTCGGTGCGCAGCTCCAGCGGGTCGCAGAAGTCATCGTCGAGCCGGCGCATGATCGCGTGCACCCGGCGCAGACCGCTGAGGGTTTTCAGGTACACCGTGGCGTCGCGCACCGTCAGGTCGCCGCCCTCCACCAGCGGATAACCGAGCTGACGCGCCAGATAAAGATGTTCGAAGTAGCTTTCGTTGAAGCGCCCTGGCGTGAGCAACACCACCAGCGGCGCGTCATCAGCACACGGCGCCTGACGCGCGAGGGTTTCCTGCAGGGTGCGAAAGAATCCGGCCAGATGCTGCACCTTCAGATCGCGGTACAACTCGGGAAACGCCCGCGAAACGATGGTGCGGTTTTCCAGCGCATAACCGGCGCCCGACGGCGCCTGGGTACGATCCGCCGTAACCCACCAGCGCCCGTCCGGCGTGCGCGCCAAGTCCACGGCATACAGATGCAGAAACGCCTCTTCCGGTGGCGCGATGCCCTGACAGGGCCAGAGAAAATTGTTGTGGCCGAACACCAGCTCCGCCGGCAACAGCCCTTCGCGGATCAGCCGCTGCGGCCCGTACAGATCCGCCAGTACCGCGTTGAGCAAACGCGCACGCTGGGCAATCCCTGTCGACAGGTGCTGCCATTCATCAGCAGCGATCACATGCGGCAGCAGGTCCAGCTCCCACGGTCGGTCAGCGCCCTTCGGATCGGCGTAGACGTTATAAGTGACCCCGTTTTCCTGAATCTGTCGGGCGAGCAACGCCTGCCGCTGCACCAGTTGCGCCGGGGTGCTGCGCTGCAATTGATCGAACAGCCGCCGCCAGTGCGGGCGCACTTCCCCGCTGTCATCCAGCAGTTCGTGATAAGTGCCCGCAGTGCGCGGGTAGCGGTCTAGCAGGTCAGGCATGGAAAGCTCGGCAGACAGCAGGGAACGGTCAGACTAACGCAGGCACATGACGTGCGGATATACGAAAAATCCGCATGTCGTGCAGGACTTAGAAACGTCGCAAATCGAGCGTCATCGGCAACTCGTCGGAGATTGTCAGGTTGGGTATCGGAAGTTTCCCCGGCGTGTGTCCGATGCGGAAAAATCGCGCCATGCGCCGGCTCTCCGCCTCGTTGGCGTTGACCGGCAACGTTTCGTAATTGCGCCCGCCCGGGTGCGCCACGTGGTACTGACAGCCCCCTAGCGAACGCTGCATCCAGGTGTCGAGCAGATCGAACACCAGCGGCGCGTGCACCGGGATGGTCGGTTGCAGGCAATTGGCCGGTTGCCAGGCCCGGAAGCGCACACCGGCGACGAACTCGCCGATGCGCCCGGTCGGTTGCAGCGGCACCGGGACGCCGTTGCAGGTCAGCAGATAACGCTGCGGCGGCAGGCCGTTGAGTTTGATCTGCAAACGCTCCAGCGACGAGTCGACATAGCGCACCGTGCCCCCCGCCGTACCTTCCTCGCCCAGCACATGCCAAGGCTCCAGCGCCTGACGCAGCTCCAGTTCGATGCCGTTGACGGCGTAATCGCCGACCTTGGGAAAACGGAATTCCAGGTGCGCGGCGAACCATTCGGCGCGCAGTGGGTAACCGGCATTGTTCAGTTCGACGATGACGTCGGCGAAGTCCTGCTCGATAAAGTGCGGCAGCATGAAACGGTCGTGCAGCTCGGTGCCCCAGCGCGCCAGTTTCGGCGGTGCATAAGGCTCGCGCCAGAAACGTGCGACCAGCGCGCGCAGCAACAACTGCTGGGCCAGGCTCATGCGCGCGTGGGGCGGCATCTCGAACGCGCGCAGCTCCAGCAGACCAAGACGCCCGGTCGCGCCATCCGGCGAATACAATTTGTCGATGCAGAACTCGGCGCGGTGAGTGTTGCCGGTGACGTCAATCAGCAGATTGCGCAGCAGGCGATCCACCAGCCACGGCGCGCACTCTTGGCCCGGTTCAGGCATCTGCGCGAAGGCGATTTCCAGTTCGTACAAGGCGTCATTGCGGGCCTCATCAACACGCGGAGCCTGCGAAGTCGGGCCGATGAACAACCCGGAAAACAGGTAGGACAGCGACGGGTGGTTGTGCCAGTAGCTGATCAGACTGCGCAGCAGATCCGGACGACGCAGGAACGGTGAGTCCGCCGGGGTCGCGCCACCGAGGACGAAATGGTTGCCACCGCCGGTGCCGGTGTGGCGCCCGTCGATCATGAACTTCTCGGTGGTCAACCGTGTCTGTCGCGCCTGTTCATAGAGAAACTCCGTGCGTTCGACCAGTTCGTCCCACGTCGCCGATGGCTGCACGTTGACCTCGATCACCCCCGGGTCCGGGGTGATACGGAAGTTGCTCAGGCGCGGATCACTGGGTGGCTCGTAACCTTCCAGCAGCACCGGGCAATGCAGCTCTTCGGCGGTAGCCTCGATGGCCGCCACCAGCTCCAGATAATCCTCGAGCCGCTCCAGCGGCGGCAGGAACAGATACAGACGCCCTTCACGCGCCTCGGCGCAGAACGCGGTGCGGGTCAGCCAGTCGGCGGACTCGTCGATTGTCGGCGCACGTTCGTCGGTTGTGGCGGGTTCGGCATGACTGTTGAGCTGCGCGGTGTCCGGCAGCTCGGGGAAGGCCTGATTCGGATCGTTGGGATGAATGAACGGATACTCGGCGGCCTTCACCCACGGCTGCGAACCGAGCGGCAGACGGTAACCCAGCGGCGAGTCCCCCGGCACCAATCGGCAATGCTCGTCGCGCAGATACCAGCGCCCACTCTGCCATTGATCACCCTTGGCGGTGCGCGCCAGCGGCAGCACCTGACCGATCACTTTATCCAGGCCCTGACTGAAGACCTTGCGCAGACGTGCGCGCTCCAGCGGCTCTTCAAGTCGCGAATCTTCAGCGCTGACATTGCTCGGCAATGCGCCCTCGCGCCAGAGGTAATAAAAATTGTCTTCGTAGGCCGGAAACACGAAACGTGCAGGCAGTTTCAGGCGTTCGGCAACACTCGCGAGAAAGCGTCCCGCCAGTTCACCATCGGCGCCGTAGTCCTGTTGCTCATCGGCGATCAGCGCACTGTTGTGCCAGATCGGCACGCCATCACGGCGCCAATAACCATTGAGCGACCAGCGCGGCAATTGCTCGCCCGGGTACCACTTGCCCTGACCGAAATGCACCAGACCTTTCGGCGCGTAGTGCTGGCGCATGCGCTGGAACAGTTCGGCGGAGAGGCGACGCTTGTCCGGGCCCAACGCTGCAGTGTTCCATTCGGCGCCGTCCGGGTCGTCGATAGAGACGAAGGTCGGCTCGCCGCCCATGGTCAGGCGCACATCACCTTCCAGCAGGTCGGCATCAATCTGCCGCCCCAACGCCTGAATCGCCAGCCACTGCTCATCGGTGTAGGGCTTGGTCACTCGTGGCGCTTCCCAGATCCGCTCGACCGACATTTCGTGGCTGAACTGGCATTCGCACGGCTCGACCAGACCACTGATCGGCGCAGCTGAGGAAGGATCGGGACTGCAGGCCAGCGGGATATGCCCTTCACCGGCGAACAGCCCGGACGTGGCATCCAGACCAATCCAGCCAGCGCCCGGCAGGTAAACCTCGCACCACGCGTGCAGGTCGGTGAAATCGACGTCGGTGCCGGACGGGCCGTCGAGGCTTTTCACGTCGGCGGTCAGTTGAATCAGGTAGCCGGAGACAAACCGCGCGGCCAGTCCGAGGTTGCGCAACAACTGCACCAACAGCCACGCTGAGTCGCGGCAAGAGCCGGACGCCTGTTCGAGGGTGTGTTCCGGGGTTTGCACGCCCGGTTCCATGCGGATCAGGTAGCGGATGTCTTCGCTGAGACGCTGGTTGAGCATCACCAGGAAATCCACCGCCGGCAGCGGCGTGCGATCAATGCTCTCCAGATAGGTTTTGAAGGCTGGGGTCAGCGGCAGGGTTTCGAGGTACGGCGCCAATTCCTTGCGCTCATCTGCGGCGTAACTGAAGGGGATTTTCTCGGCATAGGGTTCGAGGAAGAAGTCGAACGGGTTGAACACCGCCATCTCGGCCAGCAGATCGACCTCGATGCGCAATTCGTTGGTTTTCTCGGGGAACACCAGACGCGCGAGGTAATTGCCCTGAGGATCCTGCTGCCAGTTGATGAAGTGCTGCTCGGGCGAGACCTTCAGCGCATACGACAAGATCCGCGTGCGGCTGTGGGCGGCCGGACGCAGGCGGACGATCTGCGGGCCGAGTTCGACAGCGCGGTCGTAGCGGTAATGCGTGACGTGATGCAATGCGACATGAATCGACACGGCGTGCCTCCTGCGAGCCTAAGCGTATTCGAAAGCGCGCAAGACTTATGCCATGCAGGGGCTTGGGCGCTTTCCCGGAATGCTCAAGGCAGTACAGCACCAAAATCGGGCGATGCGGGGAAATGGATTGAGGAAGTTGCGCCTAAATGTGGCGAAGATCAAAAAGATCGCAGCTGCGGCAGCTCCTACAGGGGAAAACGCATGACCCGATGTAGGAGCTGCCG
>NZ_JABULD010000113.1:0-6841 GCF_014060985.1 Pseudomonas sp. MD195_PC81_125 | reverse complement strand
CGATCTTTTGACTTTAGCCTCTCAAGCAAAAGCAAAAGATCGCAGCCTGCGGCAGCTCCTGCAGGGGGTCAGATCATCTCTGGCAAGGAAGAGAGGATCTTGTCGAGGGTGATCGGATACTCACGCACCCGCGCCCCGGTGGCGTTGTAGATCGCATTCGCCACCGCCGCACTCACGCCGCAAATCCCCAGTTCACCCACACCCTTGGCTTTCATCGGCGATGAAACCGGATCGGTTTCGTCGAGGAAAATCACTTCCTGATGCGGGATGTCAGCATGCACCGGCACCTCGTATCCAGCCAGGTCGTGATTGACGAAAAAGCCCAGCCGCTTGTCCACCGCCAGCTCTTCCATCAGTGCCGCGCCGACGCCCATGGTCATCGCCCCGATCACTTGGCTGCGCGCGGCTTTCGGGTTGAGAATCCGTCCGGCCGCGCATACCGCGAGCATACGCCGCACGCGGACTTCGCCGGTCGCTGCATCCACTGCCACTTCGACGAAATGCGCACCGAAAAGTCGACTGCTGATACTGCTTGGCGAGGTCGCCGAATTCGATGCTGTCCTCGGCCTCGACCACGCCATCTTTTGCCGCATCACGCAGCGGCAGAGTCTTGCCGCCGGCACGCACCTGACCGTCGGCGAACTCGACGTCACTACCGCTCATGCCCAGCTTCGTCGCCACCGCTTCACGCAGTTTCATGCACGCGGCATACACCCCGGCAGTCGAGCAGTTACCGCCGAACTGGCCGCCGGAACCGGACGACACCGGGAAATTCGAATCGCCCAGATGCACCGTCACATCCGCCAGAGGCACGCCCATCATCTCGGCGGCGGTCTGGGCGATGATGGTGTAGCTGCCGGTACCGATGTCGGTCATGTCGGTTTCCACCGTGACCTTGCCATCGCGCTCCAGCCGCACCCGGGCGCCGGATTTCAGCAGCAGGTTGTTGCGAAACGCCGCAGCGACGCCCATGCCGATCAGCCAGCGGCCTTCGCGACGGCTACCGGGTGTGGCGTTGCGCTGGTTCCAGCCGAATTTCTCGGCGCCGGTCTGCAGGCATTCGATCAGACGCCGCTGGGAGAACGGACGCTCGGTTTTGACCGGATCGACCTGGGTGTCATTGAGGATGCGGAACTGCACCGGGTCGAGCTTGAGCTGCTCGGCCATTTCGTCCATGGCGATTTCCAGCGCCATCAGCCCCGGCGCCTCACCCGGTGCGCGCATGGAATTGCCTTCGGGCAGATCCAGCGGCGCCCGGCGCATGGTCACCCGGCGGTTTTCCCCGGCATAAAGCAACTGGCTCGGTTGCGCGGCGACTTCGACCTTGCCGTCCTTGAGGTTGCCCGACCAGCCTTCGTGGGCGATGGCGCTGAGCTTGCCGTCCGCCGTCGCGCCCATCCGAATACGCTGAATCGTGGCCGGGCGGTGGGTGGTGTTGTTGGCCATTTGCGGGCGGGCGAGGGCGACTTTCACCGGGCGGTTGGCCAGGCGCGCACCGAGGGCGGCGAGGATCGCGTCGGCACGAATGAACAGTTTGCCGCCGAAGCCGCCGCCAATGTACGGCGAGATCAGGCGCACGTTTTCCTTGGGCAGGCCAAGGGTCGTGGCGACGTCGCCGACGCTCCAGGCAATCATCTGATTGGAGGTCCACAAGGTCAGGTGATCACCTTTCCATGCGGCCAATGTGGCGTGCGGCTCCATCATTGCGTGGGATTGATCGGGGGTGGTGTAGGTCTGGTCGAACTGCACCGGCGCAGCGGCAAAGGCTTTGTCGAAATCGCCGTGGGTCACGTCGGGCAACTCGTCGTCTTCGACGCCTTGGTCAAGCACGTTGGCCAGTTCGAACTCGCCTTTGGCCGCGACGTAATCGACCTTGACCAATTGCGCCGCAGCGCGAGCCTGTTCGAAGGTCTCGGCGACCACCAGCGCCACGGCCTGGTGGTAGTGCTGCACCTCGGGCCCGGCGAGCAGCGGCGCCGAATTGTATTGGCCTTTGCCGAGCTTGCCGGCATTGGCGGCGGTGACGATGGCCAGCACGCCCGGTGCGGCTTGGGCCGCGTCGAGATCAATGTGGCTGATGCGGCCCTTGGCGATGGCCGAACCGACCATGAAACCGTAAGCCTGATTCGCCACGGCCTGATGCTGCTCATAAGCGTACGGCGCCTGGCCGCTGGTTTTCAGCGGGCCTTCGATGCGGTCGGTGGGCTTGCCAACGACTTTCAGTTGGTCGATCGGGTTGGTGGTGGCGGGCGTGTCGAATTTCATGCCTGATCCCTCGCTTGCGCCAACACCGAGCCCAGCGTGCGCTCGACCAGCGTCAGTTTGAATTGGTTGTCGTGGGTTGGCGTGGCGCCGTCAAGCAGACGTTCGCTGACGGCTTTAGCGCCTTGGGGCAGCAACGCGTCAGCGGCGTCGACCCGCCACGGTTTCGGCGCGATACCACCGACTGCCACACGTCCGCTGCCGTCCTTGTGCAGGATCAGTCCGACCGATACCAGAGCAAAGGCGTAGGACGAGCGATCGCGCACCTTGTGATAAATGTGTGTGCCGCCGACTGGGGCCGGCAGGGTTACCGACGTGATGAACTCGCCGGGCGTGAGGCTGGTTTCGATGTTCGGCGTGTTGCCGGGGAGCTGATGGAAATCGGCGATGGCGATGCTGCGGGTGCTGCCGTCCGGTTTCACCGTTTCAACCTGTGCATCGAGGGCGCGCATGGCAATTGCCATGTCGCTGGGGTGGGTGGCGATACAGGCGTCGCTGACGCCAATCAATCCCAACTGCCGACTGACCCCGCCAATCGCCGCGCAGCCGCTGCCGGGCTGGCGTTTGTTGCAGGCCTGATTGACGTCATAGAAGTACGGGCAGCGGGTGCGTTGCAGCAGGTTGCCGGCAGTACTCGCCATGTTGCGCAACTGACCGGAAGCGCCGGCGAGCAAAGCGCGGGAGAGCAGCGCGTAGTCCTTGCGCACGCGGCTGTCGGCGGCCAGATCGGTGTTGCGCACCAGCGCGCCGATGCGCAATCCGCCTTCAGGTGTGGCTTCGATCTGATCGAGGCCCAGGTGGTTGACGTCGATCAGGTGCAGCGGGGTTTCGATGTCGAGTTTCATCAGGTCCAGCAGGTTGGTGCCGCCGGCGATGAACTTCGCGCCTTCAATCTGCGCCGCCAGCGTTGCGGCTGCGGCGGGGGAGTCGGCGCGGCTGTAATTGAACGCTCTCATGCTGGCACCTGCGCAACTTCAGTGATGGCTTCGATGATGTTCGAGTAGGCGCCGCAGCGGCAGATGTTGCCGCTCATGCGTTCCTGGAATTCGCTGGCAATCAGTTGCGGGGCTTCGGTCAGACTCGGGCTGACGTGGCTGGGAATGCCTTCGCGGATTTCCTTGAGCACCGCCACCGCCGAACAGATCTGCCCCGGCGTGCAATAGCCGCACTGGTAGCCGTCGTGCTTGATGAACGCGGCCTGCATCGGGTGCAGATGGTCGGGCATGCCGAGGCCTTCGATGGTGGTGATCTCGCTGCCTTCGTGCATCACCGCCAGGGTCAGGCAGGCATTGATTCGACGGCCGTCGGCGATCACCGTGCAGGCGCCGCACTGGCCGTGGTCGCAGCCTTTCTTGCTGCCGGTCAGGTGCAGGTGTTCGCGCAGGGCATCGAGCAGGGTGGTGCGGTTATCGACCTCAAGGGCTTGGGGTGTACCGTTGACGTTGATTGTCAGTTTGGCCATGGCGGGTTGCTCCAGACTGGCCGCGTAGGCCTTGAGGCTGATGAAAGGGGGCATTGCAAACGCGGTGGCGGTCACCGCGCCGAGGATCAGGAATCTTCGTCGGGAAATCGTCATGCTTCGATTCCTCTCTGGCTTAATCAGGACGGCAGGGATTGAAGGGCCCACTCGGGCACGCCGGCATGCTTGCCGGTCTCGTTCTTGGAATGACCTGCGCGGAGGGGAAAAGGTTTTTGCGGATTTGCGCTATAGAGTTATGCGCAG
Organism: Pseudomonas sp. MD195_PC81_125; assembly: GCF_014060985.1. Taxonomy (NCBI): domain Bacteria; kingdom Pseudomonadati; phylum Pseudomonadota; class Gammaproteobacteria; order Pseudomonadales; family Pseudomonadaceae; genus Pseudomonas; species Pseudomonas sp. MD195_PC81_125. The sequence goes on along the minus strand of NZ_JABULD010000113.1, from coordinate 2,856 downwards.
GATTCATTAATGAGCTGGGCGACGCTGACCTTGTGGGAGCGGGCTTGCCTGCGATGAGGTCGTGTCAGTCAGCATTGCTTGAATGACACACCGCCATCGCGGGCAAGCCCGCTCCCACAGGTATTGTGTTCAATGCCCGCCGACCACCATGTGCGTGAACGGCGCCACATACGCCTGCAACGTCACCAGCCCGCCGACCAGCACCGCCAGCACAATCGAGTGGAAGAACACGTAGCGCAGAATCTCGCCCTCATGCCCATACCAGCGGGTCGCGGTGGAGGCGACCACGATCGATTGCGCATCGACCATCTTGCCCATCACCCCGCCGGAACTGTTGGCCGCCGCCATCAGTACCGGGCTGATGCCCAGCTGTTCCGAGGTCACTCGTTGCAGTCCGCCGAACAGCACGTTCGAAGCTGTGTCCGAACCAGTCAATGCCACGCCGAGCCAGCCGAGCAGGGTGCCGAACATCGGATAGAACACTCCGGTCGCGGCAAACGCCAGACCCATGGTGGCGTCCAGTCCGGAATAACGCGTGAGGAACCCCAGCGCCAGCATCGCGGCAATGGTGATCAGCGAAAAGCGCACCACCCACAACGTGCGCAAGTATTGCTTGATCAGTTGCGGGATCGAATAGCCCATCAATAAACCGCCGACAATCGCTGCCAGCAGAATGCCGCTGCCGGTGGCGGTGAACCAGGTGAACTTGTAGATCGCTTCCTCGGCTTTCGGCGCCGGCACCACCGGCGGGACTTTCTGCACTTGCAGGTGCAGGGTGGTGAAGGTCAGCGCTGGCGAGAAAATCGGATTGGCCTCATTGAGCGGTTTGCCTTGAGGATCGAGTTTGACCGCGTGCGTCACCGGATCCAGTGCCGGGCGCACATCGAAGATGTTCTTGAAGCCTGGGTGCCCCAGGCAAACACGAACACCGTGAGGATGATCCACGGCATCCACGCACGCATCACCGCCGGGCGTGCCTGATCGCTGAAGGCGGCGCTGGCGGTGACTTTTTTCTTCCTCGACCCGGGAGTTGTCGACCCGCCCGGACAGGGCGGCCGAGGTGTACACCGTCGCCGGTTTCCAGACTCGCAGAAACAGGGTCAGACAGGCCATGGAAATCAGCGCGGCGATCACGTCCACCAGCATCGGCCCGTGGAAGTTCGAGACGAGGAATTGCGGCACCGCGAAGCTGACCCCGGCCACCAGAATCGCCGGCCAGATCTCCAGCATCTTGCGCCACCCGGCAAACGCCCAGATCAACCAGAACGGCACCAGCACCGAGAAAAACGGCAACTGCCGACCGACCATCATCGACAGTTCCATTTCATCCAGACCGGTGACCTTGGCCAGGGTGATGATCGGCGTACCGAGTGCGCCGAACGCCACCGGTGCGGTGTTGGCAATCAATGCCAGACCCGACGCCGCCAGCGGCGAAAAAACCGAGGCCGATCAGAATCGCCCCGGTCACCGCGACCGGCGTACCGAACCCTGCCGCGCCTTCGAAAAATGCACCGAAGCAGAACGCGATCAGCAGCAGCTGCAAACGCCGGTCATCGGTGATGCGTGCGAGGGAATCCTGCAGCACTTTGAACGAGCCGTTCTCGGTGGTCAGGCGGTGCAGAAAAATGATGTTGAGCACGATCCAGCCGATCGGCAGCAAACCATTGGCCGCGCCGAACAACGCCGCCGAACCGGCCATGCTCGCCGGCATGCCAAAGGCGAAGATCGAAATCAACAATGCCGAAGCGAGGGCGAGCAGGGCGGCCAGGTGCGCCTTGACGTGAAAGAACGCCAGCGCCGCGAGCATCACCACCACCGGCACCGCGGCCATGAGCGTGGAGATCAGCGGGTTGCCGAACGGGTCGTAGATTTGCTGCCAGACCATGATCCACCTCTGCTTGTTGTTATCGAGGCGCAGATCCATTGCGTGGGAGTCGGTAAGCAGCAGTATAGGTGGCATTTCGCCGCCGCCCGGATACAGCAAATCGGCCGATCAACGGTCGTGCCCGGGCAGTGAATCAAAGTCCTTTTGTCCGGTCGTATCAGCGGCTGTGCGCACTGCGTCCTGTGAAGGCGTGGGCAGTGGCAGCCGTTCCGTCGTCAAGACCTTGGTTTTAGGGAAGTGTTGAATGAAGCGCGCTACAACGATGCTGCTGACCGTGACTGCCGCCGTATTGCTGGCGGGCTGTGTGGCGGACTTTGATGATGACCACCGCCACGGGCGGCATTACGACCGCGATCATGGCCGTTACTACGACCATGACCGGCGTTGGGATGACCGCGACGATGGTCGTCGTGACGGGCGTCGTTACTATCGTGACCGCGACGATGACTGAGTAGAAATCAAAAGGGCGTTACCCGCAACGGGAACGCCCTCGGCGATTAAAAATGAGCGCTCGCCCGGACGCTGGAATGCGCAGGCACGGTGGCCTCGAGATCCAGCAAATGGGTGGCGAGTATGTCGCTCAGAAAGCGGAACTGATCGTTGATGCCGACCACTTCATTGCTGAAGTGATTGCTCGCAGCGGGCATCAGCACATCGTCGAAATCTTCGTTGAACAGCAGCGCTTGCGTCTTGCGCGAGACGACCTGCTGGTCGTAATAGTTGCTGCCGAACGCCGGGAAGCTCACGGAGAGGGTGATGGTGCGAATCATGATGGGTACTCCTCGTTGCGTCTCGGATGGATGAATCGTGCCTTGGCCGGGCGGTGGGCGGAAGGCAATCGTGGCGATGGTGAATATCGACGGCGTTGATGGTTAATAGGTGTGGTGGATCGACTGGCCTCATCGCTGGCAAGCCAGCTCCCACAGGTTTTTCGGGTGCTCAATGGATTGATGTTCACAGAAGGGCTCTGT
>NZ_JABULD010000273.1:0-1506 GCF_014060985.1 Pseudomonas sp. MD195_PC81_125 | reverse complement strand
CATCAAGCTGCACGGTCGTGACGAAGTTACGCTGACCTTGTCGAAGAAGGGTTCGGGGGTGGTTACCGCTGCCGATATTCAGCTGGATCATGATGTCGAGATCGTTAACCCCGATCACGTAATCGCTAACCTGGCGTCTAACGGCGCCCTGAACATGAAGCTCACCGTAGCTCGTGGTCGTGGTTATGAACCAGCCGACTCGCGTCAGAGCGATGAAGACGAAAGCCGCAGCATTGGTCGCTTGCAGCTCGACTCTTCGTTCAGCCCGGTTCGCCGTATCGCATACGTGGTGGAAAACGCCCGTGTCGAGCAGCGTACCAACCTGGACAAGCTGGTTATTGATCTGGAAACCAACGGTACTCTGGATCCTGAAGAGGCTATCCGCCGCGCTGCAACCATCCTGCAACAGCAGTTGGCTGCGTTCGTCGACCTCAAAGGTGACAGTGAGCCAGTGGTTGTCGAGCAGGAAGACGAGATCGATCCGATCCTGCTTCGCCCGGTTGACGATCTGGAACTGACTGTACGTTCGGCTAACTGCCTTAAGGCGGAAAACATCTACTACATCGGCGACCTGATTCAGCGTACCGAAGTAGAGCTGTTGAAGACTCCGAACCTGGGCAAGAAATCCTTGACTGAAATCAAGGACGTTCTGGCCTCCCGCGGTCTGTCCCTCGGCATGCGCCTCGACAACTGGCCGCCTGCAAGTCTTAAGAAGGACGACAAGGCGACTGCCTGATCGTCGTAATCACCGAACGTAGTGTTTGGTAAGGAATGAACCATGCGTCATCGTAAAAGTGGGCGTCACCTGAGCCGCACCAGCTCGCACCGCAAGGCCATGTTCCAGAACATGGCGGTGTCGTTGTTCGAGCACGAGCTGATCAAGACTACTCTGCCAAAAGCCAAAGAACTGCGCCGCGTTGCCGAGCCGCTGATCACTCTGGCCAAGACAGACAGCCTGGCTAACCGCCGTCTGGCTTTCGACCGTACTCGTTCGAAAGCTATCGTTGGTAAGCTCTTCAACGACCTGGGCAAGCGTTACGCTACCCGTGAGGGTGGCTACCTGCGCATCCTCAAGTGCGGTTTCCGCGCTGGCGACAACGCGCCTATGGCGTACGTCGAGTTGGTTGATCGTGCTACTGCTGGCGAAGCTGTATCCGCCGAGTAAGACGTCAGTCTGAAACGAAAAACCGGGCCTAGTGCCCGGTTTTTTGTGCCCGCAAGAAAATGCGCTGTTCGTACAAGCTTCTGACATTGTTCTGTTGTCACTATGTGTTGGGAAAAATAATTAGTATTTATCTATCGATGACTACAGATTAATAAATTTGTAGGTGTTAGATCGATGATCAATACTTCCCAGCAAGCCGATTAGCCGGCAGTTTCAAGACTGACAGAGGAAGAAGACCGTATGAGCCAGTTCAAAACGCTTACGACCGCCAGTGGCGCACCTGTCGCTGATAACCAGAATTCTCGCTCCGCCGGCCCTCGTGGCCCGCTGCTGCTCGACGA
>NZ_JABULD010000182.1:0-2284 GCF_014060985.1 Pseudomonas sp. MD195_PC81_125 | reverse complement strand
GCCGAAGGCTGCGATCTTTTCGTCTTTTGATTTTTTGCAAAGCAAGATCAAAAGATCGCACCTGCGGCAGCTCCTACAACCATCGTCGAATGGTTCTATGGGGCCGGCCCGGCTACAACGGGGTCATACAAAAACAACTATTCCACCGAGGTAAGAAAGATGAGTGCGGCTTCTCTGTATCCCGTTCGTCCCGAGGTTCTGGCCAATACGCTGACTGACGAGGCGACCTACAAAGCCATGTACCAGCAGTCGGTCGTCAACCCTGACGGTTTCTGGCGCGAGCAAGCCAAGCGCCTCGACTGGATCAAGCCTTTCACCACGGTGAAGCAGACTTCCTTCGACGATCACCATGTCGACATCAAATGGTTCGCCGACGGTACCCTGAACGTTTCCTACAACTGTCTCGACCGTCATTTGGCCGAGCGCGGCGATCAAGTCGCAATCATCTGGGAAGGCGACGATCCTTCCGAAAGCCGCAACATCACTTACCGCGAACTGCACGAACAAGTCTGCAAACTGGCCAACGCCCTGCGTGGTCAGGACGTGCACCGTGGCGACGTGGTGACTATCTATATGCCGATGATCCCTGAGGCCGTGGTCGCCATGCTGGCCTGCACCCGGATCGGCGCGATTCACTCGGTGGTGTTCGGTGGTTTCTCGCCGGAAGCGCTGGCGGGGCGGATCATCGACTGCAAATCGAAAGTGGTGATCACCGCTGACGAAGGCATTCGTGCCGGCAAGAAGATCTCGCTGAAGGCCAACGTCGATGACGCGCTGACCAACCCGGAAACCAGCAGCATCCAGAAAGTCATCGTGTGCAAGCGCACCGGTGGCGACATCAAGTGGAACCAGCATCGCGATATCTGGTACGAAGACCTGATGAAAGTGGCGGGCACCGTCTGCGCGCCGAAAGAGATGGGCGCTGAAGAAGCGCTGTTCATCCTGTACACCTCGGGTTCGACCGGCAAGCCGAAGGGCGTGCAGCACACCACCGGCGGTTATCTGTTGTACGCGGCAATGACCCACGAGCGCGTGTTCGACTACCGTCCGGGCGAAATCTACTGGTGCACCGCCGACGTCGGCTGGGTCACCGGTCACAGTTACATCGTCTACGGCCCGCTGGCCAATGGCGCGACCACCGTGCTCTTCGAAGGCGTGCCGAACTACCCGGACATCACCCGGGTGGCGAAGATCGTCGACAAGCACAAGGTCAACATCCTCTACACCGCACCGACCGCGATCCGCGCAATGATGGCGTCGGGTACCGCTGCTGTTGAGGGCGCGGATGGCAGCAGCCTGCGTCTGCTCGGTTCGGTGGGCGAGCCGATCAACCCGGAAGCCTGGGACTGGTACTACAAGAATGTCGGCAAGTCACGCTGCCCGATCGTCGATACCTGGTGGCAGACCGAAACCGGCGGCAACATGATGAGCCCGCTGCCGGGGGCGCATGCACTGAAGCCGGGTTCGGCGGCACGTCCGTTCTTCGGCGTGGTACCGGCGCTGGTCGACAACCTTGGCAACATCATCGAGGGCGAGGCTGAAGGCAATCTGGTGATTCTCGATTCGTGGCCGGGTCAGGCGCGCACCTTGTATGGCGATCATGACCGCTTCGTCGACACCTACTTCAAGACGTTCCGCGGCATGTACTTCACCGGTGACGGTGCGCGGCGTGACGCCGATGGTTACTACTGGATCACCGGGCGTGTCGACGACGTGCTCAACGTCTCCGGCCACCGCATGGGTACCGCCGAGATCGAAAGCGCGATGGTCGCCCACCCGAAAGTCGCCGAAGCGGCGGTGGTCGGTGTGCCGCACGACATCAAGGGGCAGGGCATTTATGTCTACGTCACCCTGAAGAATGGCGAAGAGCCGAGCGAGCAACTGCGCCTGGAGCTGAAGAACTGGGTGCGCAAAGAGATCGGCCCGATTGCTTCGCCGGATGTGATCCAGTGGGCGCCGGGGCTGCCGAAGACCCGTTCGGGCAAGATCATGCGGCGGATTCTGCGCAAGATCGCCACGGCGGAGTACGAAGGGCTGGGCGATATCTCGACCCTGGCGGACCCGAGTGTGGTGCAGCATTTGATTGATACGCACAAGACGATGAATGTGGCTTAAGGCTGTCTGATGCATTGAAGAGCCCTGTCCGGTGATGCCGGGCGGGGCTTTTTTGTGTCAGATGGTTTTGTGGTGGTTGTGCCGGCCTCATCGCTGGCAAGCCAGCTCCCACAGGTTTTCGAGGTGTGAACGGGATTTCAATCTCAATCGAAATCCCTGTGGGAGCTGG
>NZ_JABULD010000275.1:0-3822 GCF_014060985.1 Pseudomonas sp. MD195_PC81_125 | reverse complement strand
TGGCCTGACTGTCAAGGAGATCTTCTGATCATGGCTACCGTTAAAGTTACGCTGATCAAAAGCATGACCGGCCGCATCCCTAACCACAAACTGTGCGTTAAGGGTCTGGGTCTGCGTCGCATCGGTCACACTGTAGAAGTCCAGGATACTCCCGAGAATCGCGGGATGATCAACAAGGCTTACTACATGCTGCGTGTCGAGGGTTAATCGATGAAACTCAATGATCTGAGTCCAGCGCCGGGTTCCCGTCGCGAAAAGCATCGTCCGGGCCGTGGTATCGGTAGTGGTTTGGGTAAGACTGGTGGCCGTGGTCACAAGGGTCAAACCTCCCGCTCCGGTGGCACCATTGCTCCAGGCTTTGAAGGCGGTCAACAGCCGCTGCATCGTCGCCTGCCGAAGTTCGGTTTCGTTTCCCTGAAAGCCATGGACCGCGCAGAAGTGCGTCTGTCCGAGCTGGCCAAAGTGGAAGGCGACATCGTCACCGTGCAGTCCCTGAAAGATGCCAACGTGATCAACGTCAACGTACAGCGTGTGAAGATCATGCTGTCCGGTGAAGTGACTCGCGCTGTCACTATCGGCAAGGGAATCGGCGCCACCAAAGGTGCGCGTGCGGCTATCGAAGCAGCTGGCGGCAAGTTCGAGGAATAAATGGCTAAGCAAGGTGCTCTCTCTGCGCTCGGCAAAGGCGGTATGTCTGAACTCTGGGCTCGTCTGCGTTTTCTGTTCCTGGCGATTATCGTCTACCGAATAGGCGCACACATCCCGGTTCCAGGTATCAACCCGGACCGACTCGCAGACCTGTTTCGACAGAATGAGGGGACCATTCTTAGCTTGTTCAACATGTTCTCCGGCGGCGCGCTGGAACGGATGAGCATCTTTGCACTGGGGATCATGCCGTACATTTCGGCATCGATCATCATGCAACTGATGACCGCCGTCAGCCCGCAGCTGGAGCAGTTGAAGAAGGAAGGTGAAGCTGGCCGTCGCAAGATCAGCCAGTACACCCGCTACGGCACCGTCGTCCTCGCTCTCGTTCAGGCTATTGGCATGTCCATTGGCCTGGCGGGGCAGGGCGTTGCGTTCACTGGTGACTTTGGCTTCCATTTCGTCGCGGTATCCACTTTTGTGGCTGGTGCGATGTTCATGATGTGGCTGGGTGAGCAGATTACTGAGCGTGGTGTAGGCAACGGTATCTCGATGTTGATTTTTTCGGGTATCGTCGCCGGTCTTCCGAGAGCAATCGGGCAGTCTTTCGAGTCTGCGCGTCAGGGTGATATCAATATCTTCGCCCTGGTTGCCATCGGTTTGCTGGCAGTAGCGATTATCGGTTTCGTGGTGTTCATTGAGCGTGGTCAGCGTCGTATCGCTGTTCACTACGCCAAGCGTCAGCAGGGCCGCAAGGTTTTTGCTGCGCAGACAAGCCACTTGCCGCTGAAGGTGAACATGGCCGGTGTTATTCCGGCTATTTTCGCGAGCAGCATTCTGCTGTTCCCGGCTTCGTTGGGTGCCTGGTTTGGTCAGTCTGAAGGTATGGGCTGGTTGCAGGACATCTCGCAGTCGATCGCTCCTGGTCAGCCGTTGAATATTCTGCTGTTTAGTGCAGGGATTATTTTCTTCTGCTTCTTCTATACGGCGTTGATGTTCAATCCGAAAGACGTAGCGGAAAACCTGAAGAAGTCCGGTGCCTTTATTCCGGGCATCCGTCCAGGTGAGCAGTCTGCGCGCTATATTGATGGCGTTCTGACTCGCTTGACCATGTTCGGTGCTCTTTACATGACGGCCGTGTGCCTGTTGCCCCAGTTCCTGGTGGTTGCAGCAAACGTTCCGTTCTACCTTGGCGGGACCTCGTTGCTGATCGTGGTCGTGGTTGTGATGGACTTCATGTCCCAAGTACAATCGCACCTCGTTTCGCACCAGTACGAATCCCTGATGAAGAAAGCCAACCTGAAGGGTTACGGCAGCGGCATGTTGCGCTGAGTACCCATAAGGTTCGAGGAGTTGGTGATGAAAGTTCGTGCATCGGTGAAAAAGCTGTGCCGTAACTGCAAGATTATTCGCCGCGAAGGTGTTGTTCGAGTAATTTGCAGCGCGGAACCGCGTCACAAACAGCGCCAAGGCTGAGTGTGATTGTGCTTCAAGCCCGGCAGCTAGTGCGCTGCCGGGTTGATTATTTGTTATTACAGCGATATTATCTCGCGCCCTATTTCTTGGCTTCCGGGGCGTAGGTAGCTGTCAATTGGAGTCCCACTGAATGGCCCGTATTGCAGGCGTTAACATTCCAGATAACAAGCATACTGTTATCTCGCTGACCTACATCTATGGTGTCGGTCGCACTACTGCGCAGAAAATCTGTGCAGACACTGGGGTAAACCCAGCAGCAAAGATCAAAGATCTGAGCGACGAGCAAATTGAACAGCTGCGTGGCGAAGTGGCGAAGTTCACCACTGAAGGTGACCTGCGTCGCGAAATCAACATGAAAATCAAGCGCTTGATGGACCTCGGTTGCTATCGCGGTCTGCGTCATCGTCGCGGTCTTCCAGTACGCGGTCAGCGTACCAAGACCAACGCGCGTACCCGTAAAGGTCCGCGTAAGCCGATCCGCAAGTAATCGCCCCAGCGAATCGACAGGAATTTAATCATGGCAAAACCTGCTGCTCGTCCTCGTAAAAAAGTTAAAAAGACAGTGGTTGATGGCATCGCCCACATCCATGCTTCTTTTAACAACACCATCGTGACCATTACCGACCGTCAAGGTAACGCTCTTTCCTGGGCTACCTCCGGTGGTTCGGGTTTCCGCGGTTCCCGCAAGTCCACCCCGTTCGCTGCTCAAGTAGCTGCTGAGCGTGCTGGTCAAGCTGCGCTGGAATACGGCCTGAAAAACCTCGACGTTAACGTCAAGGGTCCAGGTCCAGGTCGTGAATCCGCAGTCCGCGCTTTGAACGGCTGTGGCTACAAGATCGCCAGCATCACCGACGTGACGCCAATCCCGCACAACGGGTGCCGTCCGCCGAAGAAGCGCCGCGTGTAATCCAGGAGATTGTAAAGAATGGCTCGTTACATTGGTCCAAAATGCAAACTCGCTCGTCGCGAAGGCACCGATCTCTTCCTGAAGAGCGGCGTGCGCGCGATCGAATCGAAGTGCAACATTGAAGCAGCACCTGGTATCCACGGCCAACGCCGCGGTCGCCAGTCCGACTACGGCACCCAACTGCGTGAAAAGCAGAAGGTTCGTCGTATATACGGCGTTCTCGAGCGTCAGTTCAGCGGCTACTACAAAGAAGCTGCTGGCAAGAAAGGTGCAACCGGTGAAAACCTGCTGCAACTGCTCGAATGCCGTCTGGACAACGTTGTATACCGTATGGGCTTTGGTTCGACTCGTGCCGAATCCCGTCAGCTGGTATCGCACAAGTCGATCAGCGTTAACGGTCAGACCGTAAACGTTCCGTCGTATCAGGTTCGTGCTGGTGACGTGGTCGCAGTTCGCGAGAAAGCAAAAAACCAACTTCGCATTGTCCAAGCTCTCGATCTGTGTGCCCAACGTGGCCGCGTAGAATGGGTAGAAGTAGACACTGAGAAGAAGTCGGGCGTTTTCAAGAACGTTCCTGCTCGCAGTGATCTGTCCGCCGACATCAACGAAAGCCTGATTGTCGAGCTCTACTCCAAGTAAGGGCTAGAAAATAGGTGCATCCATGCAGATTTCGGTAAATGAGTTCCTGACACCCCGCCACATTGATGTGCAGGTTGTCAGTCCAACCCGCGCCAAGATCACTCTCGAGCCTCTCGAGCGTGGTTTTGGCCACACCCTGGGCAACGCGCTGCGCC
>NZ_JABULD010000045.1:0-3280 GCF_014060985.1 Pseudomonas sp. MD195_PC81_125 | reverse complement strand
CMAAGATCAAAAAGATCGCAGCCTTCGGCAGCTCCTACAGGGATCTTCGGCGGCCTACAACCAATGCCAGAACCGGCTCCAGAAGCCGCGATTCAGATCCTCTTTGCACCCGGCATACTGCCGCGCATACACGTCGGAGCGCGCCTGCACCTTGCGCGCAGTCGGCATCAGCCAGGCCTTGCTGGCGTAGGTCTTGTTGCGGAAGCCGCCCCAGCCTTCGTGGTAATTCAGGTACTGGTTGTAGGCGTCGTATTTGTACACGCCGTTGATTGAGGTGGTCTTGTCCATGTACCAGCCCACGAAGTCGATGGCGTCGTCGAAGTCTTCGCGGTCGGCCCAGTTGCGTCCGGTACTCTTCTGGTAGTCGGCCCAGACTTCATCCTTGGCCTGGGCATAGCCGGCGGCCGTCGACACCCGGCCCCACGGAATCACCCACAACAGGTATTTGCGCGGCGTCTTGGCGTCGTAGCGGTAGCCGGACTCCTGATACATGATCGCGAAGGGCACCTGGATCGGTACGCCCCAGCGCTTTTGCGTGACTTGCGCCGCGTCGTACCAGTCGCTTTTTTTCGCGGAAGATTTCGCAGATGTCTTCCGGCGAACGCGGCGGCGAGGTGCCGCAGCCGCTGAGTAATCCCGCCAGTATCAAAAGTCCCGCCGTCCGCCCCGACATCAAACCGTCATCCCCATGCGCGCAAAAAGGCCGACAGTCTACGCGCTCAGCTCAACTGGTGACGATAGGGCAAATCCGGACCGGTCTTGCTGCACGTCAGGGCGGCCGCCTGTACGGCAAACCTGAGCATGGCGTCGATCTGTTCGCGGCTGAGTTGTTGCACGCCCTCAACCGAGTCCAGACCTTGTTCGGTCAGCCACGTGATCAGCGCCGCCTGAAAGGTATCGCCGGCGCCGACGGTATCGGCGATCTGCACCGAGCATGCCGGTACTGACCACGAGCCATGGGCGCGACTGAACACCGTTGCGCCTTCGCCGCCACGGGTCAGGAATACCAACTGGCAGCGATGCTGCAGCCAGCCTTCGATCACGCGTTGTGGATCCTTTTCGGGATACAACAGGCTCAGGTCTTCGTCGCTGACCTTGATCATGTCGGCCAGTTGCACCAGGGTCGCCACGCGCTCGCGCCACCGGTCGATGTTCGGCTCGGGGTTGAGGCGCACGTTGGGGTCGAGGGTGATCAGGCGCTTGCCGCTTTCGCGCTGCACCAGGGTCAGCAGGGTGTCGGCGATCGGTTGCACCACCAGCGAGAACGAGCCGATGTGCAGACCACGGACATCAGCGCCGAGCTGCGGCAGATGGGCGAGGCTTAATTGGCGATCAGCACAGCCCTCGCCGCGAAAACTGTAATGCGGCGAGCCATTGGCGCCGACCGCGACCATCGCCAGCGTGGTTGGCGCGGCGAAGTCGACCAAGTAGTCCGCCCGCACGCCTTCATCCCGCAGCACTTGCTGCAAACGTCGGCCGAGGTAGTCGGTGGACAGCCCGGCAAACAACGCCGAGTCCACCCCCAAACGGCGCAAGCCGACCGCGACGTTGAACGGCGAGCCGCCGGCAATCGCCTTGAAATTCACTTTCGAGGCCAGACCGCTGGCATCGTCTTCGCTGAAAAAATCGAACAGGGCTTCGCCACACACCAAATACATGATTGTTTGCTCTTTATAGGGTTGCGACATGCTGTTGATAGCGTTCATAGGCCTGCTGGAACGCCGCGACATGGGCGGCAACCGGCAGGGTTTCACTGTGCAGATCGAGCTTCACGCAGCGCTGGCACAGATCGGCCAGCGTGTTTTCGTGGCCGTTCGACCAGGACTTGCACCACGCCGCCTGAATCGCCGCGCCGAGGGCTGCAGCTTCGCTGTGTTCGGTGCAGATCACCGGGGTGTTCATGATGTCGGCGACGATCTGCCGCCACACCGCACTTTTCGAGCCGCCGCCGATCAGGCAAATGCTGCGGCTTTGTAAACCATTGCGGCGCAACAGATCCAGTCCATAACGCAAACCGAAGGTCGTACCCTCGACCACGGCGCGACACAGATTGGCCTGGGTCAGGTTGCTCAGGGTCAGGCCGTGCAGGCTGCCGGTGGCGTGGGGCAGGGCGGGGACGCGTTCGCCGTTGAGGAATGGCAGCATGCTCACGCCTTCCGCGCCTATGGGCGCTTGGGCCACGAGTTGATTGAACTGCTGCAGATCGAGGTCGAACAGCTCGCGGATCGCACCGGTGGCGTTGGTCAGGTTCATGGTGCAGATCAGCGGCAGCCAGCCACCGCTGGACGAGCAGAACGTGGCAACCGAAGCATCCGCGCTGACCTGCGGCGCCTCGGCGTAGGCGTACACCGTGCCGGAGGAACCGAGGCTCATGGTGATCGCTCCGGGTTGAATGTTGCCGGTACCGATGGCGCCCATCATGTTGTCGCCACCGCCGCTGGCGACCACTGCATTCGGGTTGAGGCCCAACTGCTCGGCAATCGCTGGCAGCAGCGTGCCCACCGCCTGATGCGCGTCGATCAGCTCCGGCAATGCCGCTTGCAGGCGACCGGTGGGGTCAATGTCACGCAGCAACTGCAAGTCCCACTGGCGGCTGCGCACGTTGAAATAACCGGTGCCGGAAGCGTCGCCGTACTCGCTGCAGGCGCGCCCGGTGAGCCAGAAATTCAGGTAATCGTGGGGCAGCAGAATCCGCGCGATACGCGAGAACACCTCTGGGTGCTGTTCCTTGGTCCACAGCAGTTTCGACACGGTATAGCCCGGTGCGATGACCACGCCGAGGCGCTCCAGCGCGCCTTGTTCACCGCCGAGGTGTTTGAGCAGGCGCTCGTTTTCTTCCGTGGTTTCGGTGTCGCACCACAGCTTGGCCGGGCGCAGCACCTGGCCCTGATCGTCGAGCAGCACCAGGCCGTGTTGCTGGCCGGAGACTCCGATGCCAAGGATCGCCTGCCCGTCGACATTGGCCGCGAGCAAGGCGCGGCGGGTGGCGAGGGCGAAGGCGTCGAGCCACTGTCGGGTGTCCTGCTCGCGCCGGGCCGTTGGCGCCGCTGATCATCGTGTGCGTGGCGGCGCCTTCGCCGAGCACCTGACCGCTGGCCGCATCGAGGATGATCGCCTTGGTGCCCTGGGTGCCGCAGTCGATGCCGAGGAAGAGTTGTCGGGTGGTCACAGTGAGGTCCTCAGGGTGTCAGGTGAGTCAAGGTGAAGCCAATCGCTGGCAAGCCAGCTCCCACAGGTTCTCGTTTGTACGCAAAATTCATCAACGATTGAAAACCCTGTG
>NZ_JABULD010000608.1:0-3330 GCF_014060985.1 Pseudomonas sp. MD195_PC81_125 | reverse complement strand
CAATTCCTGTAGGAGCTGCCGAAGGTGCGATCTTTTGATCCTTGGCACAAATCTGGCTAAGCATTCAGCACAGGTAACCAACGGCGGTTGCCCCACCCACGACAAAGACGTCGCTCACCCCGCTCGCCCCATCGGCGAACCAGGTAGCGGCGTTTTTGCGTTTTGGCCCCACAGCCCGGGGCCGGTGGTGCGGCCGTGGCGGCGCTCCACCTGCTGTGACTCCTTTCGAGACTCTTTTCAGCTGAGGTGCGCGATGAATTCAAGCTTCTGGAAATCCGGCCACACCCCGACCCTGTTCGCAGCGTTCCTGTATTTCGACCTGAGCTTCATGGTCTGGTACCTGCTCGGCCCATTGGCGGTGCAGATCGCCGCCGACCTGCACCTGAGCACCCAACAACGCGGGCTGGTGGTGGCGACGCCGATACTCGCCGGTGCGGTGCTGCGCTTTGTGATGGGCATGCTGGCCGATCGTCTGTCACCGAAGACCGCCGGGCTGATCGGCCAGGTGATCGTGATCTGCGCGCTGTTCGGTGCGTGGAAACTCGGTATCCACAGTTATGAACAGGCGCTGCTGCTGGGGCTGTTCCTCGGCATGGCCGGCGCCTCGTTTGCTGTGGCCCTGCCGCTGGCCTCGCAATGGTATCCGCCACAACATCAAGGCAAGGCGATGGGCATCGCTGGCGCCGGTAACTCCGGCACCGTGTTCGCCGCGCTGATCGCCCCGGTGCTGGCCGCGTCGTTCGGCTGGAGCAACGTGTTCGGTTTCGCCCTGATTCCGTTGATCCTGACGCTGGTGCTGTTCGCCTGGCTGGCGAAAAACGCCCCGCAGCGGCCCAAGGCCAAAGCCATGGCCGACTACTTCAAGGCCCTCGGCGACCGCGACAGTTGGTGGTTCATGTTTTTCTACAGCGTCACCTTCGGCGGCTTCATCGGCCTGGCCAGCGCCCTGCCCGGCTACTTTAACGATCAGTACGGGCTGAGCCCGGTAACCGCTGGTTACTACACCGCTGCCTGTGTGTTCGGTGGCAGCCTGATGCGCCCGCTGGGTGGTGCGCTGGCGGATCGCTTCGGCGGCATCCGCACCTTGCTGGCGATGTACACCGTGGCGGCGATCTGCATCGCCGCCGTCGGTTTCAACCTGCCCAGCTCCTACGCCGCACTGGCGCTGTTCGTCTGCACCATGCTCGGGCTCGGCGCCGGCAATGGCGCGGTGTTCCAGTTGGTGCCGCAACGCTTCCGTCTGGAGATCGGCGTGATGACCGGACTGATCGGCATGGCCGGTGGCATTGGCGGCTTTGCCCTGGCGGCCGGCATGGGCGCGATCAAGCAAAGCACCGGCAGCTATCAACTGGCGCTGTGGTTGTTCGCCAGCCTCGGCGTGCTGGCGTGGTTCGGCCTGCACGGGGTCAAGCGGCGCTGGAGAACCACCTGGGGTTCGGCGGCGGTCACTGCTGCACGCGTGTGAGGCGGCAATGCCCCTGCAACTGAGCTTTGCCCAGGCCAGCGCCACCGGCCCGCGCGCGGAAAACCAGGACGCCCTGCGCCTGGTGACACCCGCCCCGGCGCTGGCCGCGAGCAAAGGCTATCTGGTCGCCATTGCCGATGGGGTCAGCCAGTGCGCCGACGGCGGCCTGGCCGCACGCTCGACCCTGCAAGCACTGGCGCTGGACTACTACGCCACGCCGCAAACCTGGAGCGTGGCCCAGGCACTGGATCGCCTGCTGCTCGCACAAAACCGCTGGTTACAGGCCAACGGCGGCGGACAGCCACTGCTCACCACCGTCAGCGCGCTCATCCTGCGCGGCCAGCGTTTCACCCTGGCCCACGTCGGCGATTGCCGGGTCTATCGCTGGCACGCCGACGCTTTGCAGCGGATTTCGCAGGACCATGTCTGGGAGCAGCCGGGCATGCAGCACGTGCTCAAGCGTGCGCTGGGGCTGGATCAGCATCTGGTGCTGGACTTTCTCGACGGCGAATTGCGCGAGGGTGAATGCTTCGTGCTGGTCAGCGACGGCGTGTGGTCGACTGTGGGCGATACCGCGATTGCAGCGATCCTGCGCGATCAACCGGATCTCGACAGCGCCGCACACACGCTGGTCAACGCCGCGCATCTGGCCGGCAGCCAGGACAACGCCAGTGCTCTGCTGGTGCGGGTCGATGCGCTGGGCGAGGCGAGCATTGGCGACGCGCTGATCCATTTGCAGCAATGGCCACTGCCGCCAGCGTTGAAAACTGCGCAAATGTTCGAAGGCTGGCAGGTGCAGGGCGTTGTCGCCCAGAGCCAGCAATCGCTGCTGTATCGCGTGCTGGACGGGCAAGGTCGGAGCTGGTTGTTGAAAACCCTGCCGCCACGGCTGGCCGATGATCCACAGGCCGGGCAAGCCTTGTTGTCGGAAGAATGGTTCCTCAGGCGTGTCGCCGGGCGGCATTTTCCTGAAGTCCACAGCGGCACCCAGCGTCAGCATGTGTACTACGTGATGCGCGAATATTCCGGGATGACCCTGGCGCGGCTGTTTCAACACAGCAGCCCGTTACCGTTGGCACAGTGGCAGGACATTGCCGAGCGTCTGCTGCGGGCGGTGGGCCTGCTGCATCGACGGCAGATTCTGCACCGCGACATCAAACCGGAGAATCTGCATCTGGGTGACGATGGCGAGTTACGCCTGCTGGATTTCGGTCTAGCGTACTGCTCCGGTCTGTCCGAAGACGCACCGTCAACGCTGCCGGGAACCCCGAGTTATATCGCCCCGGAAGCGTTTCGCGGCGAGCCACCGAGTGCGCAACAGGATCTGTACGCGGTGGGCGTGACCTTGTATTTCCTGCTCACGGGGCATTTTCCCTATGGCGAAATCGAAGCCTTTCAACGGCCGCGCTTCGGTGTGCCGGTGAGTGCCGGTCGCTACCGCCCGGACGTGCCGGAATGGCTTGCGCAGAGTCTGGAGCGAGGCGTGGCTGCCGATCCGCAACAGCGCTTTGAAACGGCTGAAGAATGGTTGCTGGTGCTGGAGCAAGGCGAACGACGCAGTTTGAGTGTGCGGCCCAGGCCTTTATTGGAGCGCGAGCCGTTGAAGGTCTGGCGGACGGTGGCGTTGTTGGCCCTGCTGGGGAATCTGGTGCTGCTGGTTGTGTTGTTTCACGGCTGAGACCGCGTCGCGTCATTCGCGAGCAGGCTCGCTCCCACAGGGGTTTTGTGAACGACACCGATCCACTGTGGGAGCGAGCCTGCTTCGCGAAGACGGCCAGCCCAAACTCACCAGCCAATTCTGTCTGCCTGAATGCCCCCGCGAACGAGCAACCCGCGTCGATTCGGTGCAAAAATCCCCGTCTATA
>NZ_JABULD010000751.1:0-508 GCF_014060985.1 Pseudomonas sp. MD195_PC81_125 | reverse complement strand
GTGCCGGTGTTGTGGGACAAGAAACTCAAGCGCATTGTCAGCAATGAGTCGGCGGAAATCATCCGCATGTTCAACAGCGCCTTCGATGGCCTGACCGGTAACGAGCTGGACTTCTACCCGGCACCGTTACGTGGCGAGATCGATGCACTGAACGAGCGGATTTATCCGGCGGTGAACAACGGCGTGTATCGCGCCGGGTTCGCCACCTCGCAACACGCCTACGAAGAGGCGTTCGATCAAGTGTTTGCCGAACTGGATCATCTGGAGCGAGTGCTGGGCGCCAATCGTTACCTGACTGGCGAATACCTGACTGAAGCAGACGTGCGTCTTTTCACCACGATGATTCGCTTCGATGCGGTGTACCACGGGCACTTCAAGTGCAATCTGCGGCGAATTGCCGATTATCCGAACCTGTCGAACTGGCTGCGTGAGCTGTATCAGTGGCCGGGGATTGGCGAGACGGTGGATTTTCAGCACATCAAGAACCACTACTACGGCAGCCACAAGA
>NZ_JABULD010000488.1:0-2515 GCF_014060985.1 Pseudomonas sp. MD195_PC81_125 | reverse complement strand
ATCAGCACCTGCAACGCAGCAATGATTGCATCACCAGTGGTGGTGTGATTGAAGCAGACGATATGCCCCGAGTTTTCACCACCTACCAGCCAGTTGCGCTCCAGTAGTTCGGCGATCACATAACGGTCACCGACATTGGCACGAATGAATGGAATCGAGAGTTCTGCCAGAGCGAGCTCCAGACCGAGGTTACTCATCAGCGTGCCGACTACGCCGCCCTGCAATTTGCCACGCCCGTGCAGATCACGCGCGATGATGAACAGCAACTCGTCACCATCAACGATGGCGCCAGTGTGATCCACCATCAGCACCCGATCACCGTCACCGTCAAAGGCGATGCCCAGATCAGCGTGCTCGGCGAGAACAGCGGCTTGCAGCTGCCCCATATGAGTCGAACCGCAATTATCGTTAATGTTCAGACCATTGGGCTGAGCCGACAGCACGACCACTTCGGCGCCCAACTCACGAAAGACACTCGGAGCTACCTTGTAGGTCGCTCCGTGTGCGCAGTCGATCACGATTTTCAAACCGGAAAAGCTGGTACCGGTAGGCACGCTGCTTTTACAGAATTCGATGTAGCGACCCGAAGCGTCGTTGATACGCGACACCTTGCCAATCTTGCTCGACTCAACCACGGTCATCGGGGTATCGAGCAATTCTTCGATCATCAGCTCCAACTCGTCAGGCAGCTTGGTGCCTTTACCCGAGAAGAACTTGATGCCGTTATCGTCATGCGGGTTATGTGAAGCACTGATCACGATCCCGGCTTCGGCTTGAAATGTGCGCGACAGATAGGCAATGGCGGGCGTCGGCATCGGACCGAGCAGCATAACATCGGCGCCCGCCGAGGTCAGACCTGCCTCAAGCGCCGATTCGAACATGTAGCCGGAGATTCGCGTGTCCTTGCCAACCAGCACCTTGCACGCGCCCATCTTGCGAAAGGCCATACCGGCCGCCCAGCCGAGCTTGAGCATGAAGTCCGGAGTTATCGGATATTCACCGACACGACCACGAATACCGTCAGTACCAAAGTATTTCTTGCTCATAAGTGCTCCATCATTCTTATTCGGCTGATTCCACGGCCGCGAGCATACGCACCACGTCTACCGTTTCCGCCACATCATGGACGCGCAATATACGCGCTCCTTTAATCGATGCCAGTGCCGCCAGTGCGAGACCGCCGTGCAAACGCTCACCCACGGGTCGGCTCAAAGCCTGGCCAATCATGCTTTTGCGTGAGACACCGACCAATAGCGGACGCCCCAGCGCATGCAGGGCTTCCATATGCTTGAACAAGCTTAGATTGTGCTGCAGGGTTTTCGCGAAACCGAAACCGGGATCAAGAATGATCCGCTCTGCCGGAATGCCCACCGCCGCACATTGAGCCATGCGCTCTGCCAGAAACTCTCCCACCTCCCGAGTGACGTCCTGATAGTGCGGATTGTCTTGCATGTCACCCGGCTCGCCGAGCATATGCATCAGACAGACCGGCAATCCGGTCGCGGCTGCGGCATCCAGCGCACCATCGCGGCGCAACGAGCGCACATCATTGATCAACCCGGCACCCAGGCGCGCTGTTTCACGCATCACCGCAGGTGTCGAAGTATCGACCGAGATGACCACATCCAGCTCGCGATTGATCAGCTCCACGATCGGAGCTACGCGTTCCAATTCCTCGAGCGGTGAAACCGCGCGCGCGCCAGGCCGGGTCGACTCACCGCCGACATCGATGAGCGTCGCCCCAGCAGCCACCATGGCTGCGGCGTGACGCAAGGCCACGTCGAGCTGGTTGTACCGGCCACCATCGGAGAAGGAATCGGGAGTGACATTGAGAATGCCCATGACATGCGTCCGGGCCAAATCAAGAACCCGGTTGCCGCAAGGCAACCGGGTCAGGGACTGTGCAGAAGTCATTTCAAACCTTAAACGTCAGCAGCCGGACCGCCAATCGGTGTTTCCGGACGCTCATCCTGAATCACCGGAGGCGGAGGCGTACCCGTGCCACCTGTCCAGTCACGCGGCTCACGTGGCGTACGACCCGCCATGATGTCGTCGATCTGCTCGGCGTCAATGGTTTCGTACTTCATCAGCGCATCAGCCATGGCATCCAGCTTGTCACGGTTGTCCGTGAGGATCTGCTTGGCCGTGCCGTAACACTGGTCGATGATGCTGCGCACTTCGGAGTCGATAAGTTTGGCTGTCTCACCGGAGAAGCTGGCATTCTGACCACCACCACCGCGACCGAGGAACACTTCGCCCTCTTCTTCGGCGTACATCAGAGGACCGAGTTTTTCCGACAGGCCCCACTTGGTCACCATGTTCCGCGCAATCTGACTGGCACGCATGATGTCGTTGGAAGCGCCGGTGGTCACACCATCGAAACCAAGGGTCATCTCTTCGGCGATACGGCCACCGTACAACGAGCAGATCTGGCTGATCAGCGCACGCTTGGACAGGCTGTAACGATCCTCTTCAGGCAGGAACATGGTCACACCCAGCGCACGGCCACGTGGAA
>NZ_JABULD010000176.1:0-5954 GCF_014060985.1 Pseudomonas sp. MD195_PC81_125 | reverse complement strand
CCAGCGATAGCGGTAGACCAGTCGATCAAGATATTGACTGAACTGGCGCCATCGCTGGCAAGCCAGCTCCCACAGGGTTCGTTGTTGTATTCAGGATTGTGGGACGCCGTTTTCCCACGCCGACCAGTTTTTCAGAATGTCCTGCACCAGCGGATTACCCGCGCGATAGAGGTTTTCCAGCGCCGGCACGAACCCGCCCTGATCGGCGTACTTCAGCAGATTGTCCACTTCACTGCCGCCCGGCGCCGGGCGGTCGAAGTCGGAGCCAGCACGCACCACGGCCAGACGCTGCACATCCACCAGACCTTCGCGACTGGCACGCAGCAGCGCTTCATAGGTCGAGTTGTCTTCCTGTTGCGTGGTGCAGTACTCACCCTTGTTGTCGGTCAGCAATTGGGTCCAGACCTCCGCGCGTTCGCTCAGGCGCGTACCGGAAAACCAGGTGTTGCCTGCCAGCGTGTCGCAGCGCGTAACCACTGGCGGCTGGTTGGCCGGGGGCGACGGGGTATTTCAGGCGCCAGGCCGCCGACTCTTTGCTCTCGCTCAGTTCGACCTTGTGGCTCAGGGCGAAGGCTTTGGCCTGCAGTGTCGGGTTGAGTTCGAAGACTTCGGTCTTGTAGTCCAGCGGCGGTTTTTCGTTGGGGCCCTTGGTGTTGATGCCCAGGTAGCCGGTCGGCCAGCTCGCCGGCGCATCGCGCGAATCCAGCTCCCATTGCGTACCGAACTCCACCAGGTAATGCGCCCACGCGGCGGTGCCGATGGTCCCGTGTTTCGGGCTGATGCCGGCGATCCCGGCGATCAGAAAGTAGCTTTTGCGCAGGTCGAATTTCGGCGACAGGGCCAGTGCCAGGGTTGAAGCAGCGGCGTTGGTCTGACCCATGCCGGTGGTCAGCAGGCACACCTGTTGTGCGTTGCAGCGCACGGTCGGGTACTCGGCGGACAGGCCCGGCACGCGGATTTCCTGTTGCAGATCGAGGCGCTCGATCCAGTGCTGCGCCTCGGGGGCGAACATGGTGATCAGCACCACTTTCGGCTGGATCGGCGCTTGCGCCGCCCACGCCGTGGAAGAGAGCAGGGCCGCAGCGGCCAAAGTCAGTCGCGTCATTGCTTGCATGAAAATCTCCTGAATTCAGAACTGGTAGCCGATGCCGGCGTAGTAACCCCAACCGTTGGAACGCGCGCGGAAATCGCCGTCGCCGAAGTTCAGCTCGCTGCCATCCTCCCAGTTGCCGCCGTTGTGGAAATAACGGCCGACCAGGGTGAAGCGCAAATGGGTGAACGAGTACAGCAAGACGTTGGTCGCCACCGTGGCGTTGGCGGTGCGCGCCGGGTTGTCCTTGTGGATGTCCGAGCCGAAATCGAAGTTGGTGAAGCCGATGTAGGTCAGCGACGCGCCGTTGCTGAACTTGTCGATGGGCACGATGTATTTGAGCTGCGCGCGGTAGCCGTCCCACGAATACTCATTGCTCGCGCCGTAGTTTTCCCACTGGTAGCGCCCGTACAGGTTGGCCGACAGGTTGACCCGCGAATGGGTGTCGATGTCGGTGCCGAAACCGCTGTACAGGGTGTTGGCGCGGTTCTCTTTACGGCTGCCGTGATCGTAGATCCAGTCGAACGCCACGTACCATTCCTTGAACGGGCCGATGGCCAGGCTGCGGCCGGCGAGGTAGTCGATGGAGATGCGCGGCTCGTGCTCCATGAACACCGGTGAGCCATGGTCCCACACGCCTTTGTCGTGGCTGTTGCCGATGTTGAAGATCTTCGGAATGTCGATGTAGCCGTACAGCTCGAATGGCCCCTTGCGCCCGAAGTACTCGTATTCCAGATAGATGTCATCGGCCGGTTGCGGGCCGAAGCTGATGTCCTTGCTGCCGATCAACGTCAGGTCCTGGTTGTACCAGTCCGACAGATACGCGCCTTTTTTCGCCGGGGCAGCTTCCGGGCTGAGGGCTTCGCCCTGGGCCGATTCGTCGGGCAGCGCCGGTTGCGCCAATGCGCTGTGGCTGAGAACTCCGGTAACGCCGGTCAGTAGCAGGGAAACAGCAAACGTGCGCGCCAATGGGGCGCGAAGAAGGGAAGCAGCGTGCATTCAAAGTCCTTTTTTTGCGGATCAAGGCCCGGGTTCTGCGGGTCTGTACGGTTTTGTTACGAAAAAGCCAATATAGGCAGGTCGCAAACGTTTGCACAACACGTACCAAGTCGCTCCGATTGCCCTGTAGGAGCTGCGGTACGCTGCAATTTTTTGATTTTGTTTTTAACGATCAAGATCAAAAGATCGCAGCCTTCGGCAGCTCCTACAGGGAGAGGTATCAACAGGGCGAAGCGGCAGAAAAGCGGCAGGCAGCGGAAACCGGTTGCCGCTTTTCTGGCATTGCCGCTTTGCCGATTCCCCGCAAAGCCCCGGTTTACGCGGGTTTTTGTGTTTGGCACGGCGCTTGCTAAAGCTCAGGTACGAAAAACCGCTCACCCGAAGGTTCCCGACATGAGCATCAGCTTCGATAAAGCGCTCGGCATTCACGAAAAGGCATTGGGTTTCCGTGCCCAGCGCGCTGAAGTGCTGGCCAACAACATCGCCAACGCCGATACCCCGAACTACAAGGCTCGGGATCTGGACTTCTCCAAAGTGCTCGAAGCACAGAGCCAGAAAAACGCCAACGGCACCATCGCCCTGAACATGACCAACAGCCGTCACATCGAAGCTGAAGGCCTGGGCAATGGCGACGAGTCGCTGATGTATCGCACGCCGATGCAGCCTTCGATCGACCAGAACACCGTGGATGCTCAGCTGGAACAGTCCAACTACGCGGAAAACGCCGTGGGCTTCCAGGCCAGCTTCACCCTGCTCAACAGCAAATTCAAAGGGCTGGTATCGGCCCTGCGCGGAGAGTAATCCATGTCCCTGTCCAGCGTTTTCAACATTGCCGGCAGCGGCATGAGCGCACAAACCACGCGTCTGAACACCGTGGCGTCGAACATCGCCAACGCCGAAACCGTTTCGTCGAGCATCGACCAGACCTACCGCGCCCGTCACCCGGTGTTCGCCACCATGTTTCAGGGCGGCCAGAACAGCGGCAGCAACTCGCTGTTCCAGAGCCAGGATGCCGCAGGGCAGGGCGTGCAAGTGCTCGGCGTGGTCGAAGACCAGAGCAACCTCGAAGCACGCTACGAGCCGAACCATCCGGCCGCTGACGCCAAGGGCTACGTCTACTACCCGAACGTCAATGTGGTGGAAGAAATGGCTGACATGATTTCCGCGAGCCGGTCGTTCCAGACCAACGCCGAAATGATGAACACCGCCAAAACCATGATGCAGAAGGTAC
Source organism: Pseudomonas sp. MD195_PC81_125 (assembly GCF_014060985.1). Taxonomy (NCBI): domain Bacteria; kingdom Pseudomonadati; phylum Pseudomonadota; class Gammaproteobacteria; order Pseudomonadales; family Pseudomonadaceae; genus Pseudomonas; species Pseudomonas sp. MD195_PC81_125. The sequence continues at coordinate 2,634 of NZ_JABULD010000176.1, read as the reverse complement.
TGACCCTCGGTCAGTAATAAGGGGCGACGGCCATGAGTGTTTCCGATACCACCAGCAGCCTGAGCATGAATGACATCCTGTCGAACTCCTCGAAGAAAACGAGCAGTACGACCGGCGATGGCATTGCCTCGGCCACCAACAGCACCACCGGCGGCCAGGCCCTGGGCAAGGATGCGTTCCTGCAACTGCTGGTCACCCAGCTGAAAAACCAGAACCCGCTTGATCCGCAGGACAACAGCGCCTTCGTTGCGCAGCTGGCGCAGTTCAGCAGCCTTGAGGGCATCACCACCCTCAACAGCACCGTCAGTTCGCTGGCCGGCAACTACAACTCCTCGCAAGCCTTGCAGGCGTCGTCGCTGGTGGGCCGCAACGTGATCGTGCAGACCAACACCGTTCAACTGGACGACCCAAGCAAAGGCATGACCGGTTCGGTCAGCGTTCCGTCGTCGATTGCCGGCGGCACCGTCAGCATTACCGACAGCAGCGGCACGGTGGTTCGCACCCTCGATCTGGGCAGTCGCGCCGCAGGCAGCGCGAGCTTCACCTGGGACGGCAAGGACAAGGACGGCAACCTGGTGAAGACCGGTACCTACACCGTCAAGGCCAACGCCTCGATCAATGGCACCTCGACCGATATGGCGACCTACCTGCCAGCCACGGTCAACAGCGTGACCATCAGCCAGACCGGTGGCGAGCTGATGCTCAACCTGTCCGGCAAGGGCACCGTCGCCCTGTCCAAAGTACAAACCATTGGTATATAGAGCCGACCAACCGGCACAAAGGAGTGGAATATGTCTTTCAATATCGGCCTTAGCGGTCTCTATGCAGCCAACAAACAACTGGACGTGACCGGCAACAACATCGCCAACGTCGCGACTGCCGGTTTCAAATCGTCCCGTGCAGAATTCGAAGACGTCTACTCGGCCACTCGCCTGGGTAGCGGCAGCAAGGTCATCGGCAACGGTGTGCGCCTGGCCAACGTGTCCCAGCAGTTCACCCAGGGTGACATCAACAACACCGGTAACGTGCTGGACATGGGCATCAACGGTTCCGGCTTCTTCACCATGAGCAACAACGGCTCGATTTCCTATACCCGTGCCGGTACGTTCAAAGTCGACAACGCCGGTTACATCACCAACACCGATTACACCTCGCGTCTGCAAGGTTACGGTGTGGATGCCAACGGCAAGATCATCAACGGTGTGTTGACCGACCTGAAAATCGATACTTCCAACCTGGCGCCGAAGTCCACCTCGCTGGTGACCTCGACCATCAACCTGAATTCGTCGGCACCGGTGATCGACGACACAGTGGCGGCCGGCAAGTTCGATCCGTCAAAACTTGAGACTTACACCAAGCAGTTCAGTACGCCGATCTATGATTCCCAGGGCAACTCGCACGTCATGGATCAGTACGTGGTGAAGACTGGCCAGAACACCTGGAAGGTCTACACCCTGGTAGACGGTCGTAACCCGGACGCTACTGGCAGCGATCCGAAGGTCACCGCGCCGACACCTTCTACCATGACGTTTGACTCCGCTGGCAAGCTGACCCAGGTCAGCACTCTGCCAGGTCCTGTGATCAGCAGTGACCTGAAGCTCACTGGCTGGGTGCCGGGTACTGTGGTTAACGGGACGTTCACGCCTAACGGCGCTTCGGCGAACCCGGCCGGTATCACCATTTCGATGGCGCAGACCACCCAGTACAACGCAGATACCGCTCGTTCGATCCCGACTCAGGATGGTTACGCCACTGGCCAGATCACCAACCTGACCATCGACGGCACCGGTACGCTGTTCGCCAACTTCAGCAACAACCAGAGCAAGGCCATCGGCCAGGTTGCGCTGGCCAGCTTCACCAACGAGCAAGGCCTGCAGCCTGTCGGCGGCACCAGCTGGAAAGAGACGTTCGCCTCGGGTATCCCGGGTTACGACGCGCCGAAAACCGGTACCTTGGGTGAGGTGGTGTCCAACTCGCTGGAAGAGTCCAACGTTAACCTGACCAACGAGCTGGTGGATCTGATCAAGGGCCAGAGCAACTATCAGGCGAACGCCAAGACTATCTCCACCCAGAGCACCATCATGCAGACCATCATTCAGATGACCTGATTGCGGTTTCTGATTGTGCAAGGGAGCCCCTCTTTTTGAGGGGCTTTTTTGTGGGCTATTGTTTTGTGGGCTTATCCGTTGCTGCGGTAACGGCTACTTAGGGTTTCGCCCTTACGGCGAGTCACTTTTTCAGACACCAAAAAGTAACCAAAAGGGCTAGGTCCCAGCGTTCGGCCCTCGCCGTGGCTCGGGTTCCTTCGCTACGGTATTCATCCGGGGGGGCATCGCCTACGGTTTGCTTCGCTGCACCTCCTCTCGATGTGTTTGGCTTCGCCAAACGGTCGCTGCGCTCCCACCCCCGGATGAATCCCTCCACTCAGCCTGCCGACAGGCCCTCAGATCAAAAGCGGTACTCGAGCTAACGCTCATCGTGTTGGATGGCGGAAAAGCGAGCGCTTGGCTGTGGGAGTCAGCCTGCTGGCGATGGCGGCCTGACAGCCGACCAATCTCTGACTGAACGCACCCAGGCTCATGTAGGAGCTGCCGAAGGTGCGATCTTTTTGATCTTTGGCAGAGCACTAAAGAT
>NZ_JABULD010000106.1:0-4312 GCF_014060985.1 Pseudomonas sp. MD195_PC81_125 | reverse complement strand
CAACGTCAATGCCGGGCTTGCCGGCCTCATCGCTGGCAAGCCAGCTCCCACAGGTTTGCTGGTGTTTGTAGAAGGTGTGTTTCAGCGCAGAATCCGCTACATTTTCCGGCCGCCCCTCATATGGTGAATCCGCTTCATGTCTCTTGCGCTCGAACGTCTAGTCGCCGGCACGCCGATCCCTTTCGCTGGTAACCGCGTGACCGTGGTCAGCCCCGAACTGGCGGCGCGGTTTCAGCCCGGTGACCACCTTTTGGTCGAGCAGGTGAGTGGCGAGCTGTTGCTGATTCCGGTGGTCGATCAACAGGCCGCTGCGGTAGCCATCGAACGCGCTGAAGCGGCTTTCACTGCCTTGTCGGCGGTGACCGACCAAGCCATCAGTCGTTTCTTCGATCTGTTCGCCCAACGTCTGGAAACCCCGGAATGCTGGAGCCTGATCGAAGCGGCAAACCTGGCCGACATCGAACGCGCCAAGGCCCGTGGTCGCTCCACTACCCGGCTGCTCGCCGACGAGCGCATGCGCCGTGACATGATCGCCGGTCTGCGCGCCTGGCGGGATGCGCCGGCCACGCGCGGCAAGGTCATCAGCAGCGTCGAACACGACGGCTGGAAAGTCGAACAAGTGGTGTCGCCGCTGGGCATTGTGGCGTTCGTGTTTGAAGGGCGGCCGAACGTGTTCGCCGATGCCGCCGGCGTACTGCGCACTGGCAACACCGCGGTGCTGCGCATCGGCAGCGATGCGTTGGGCACCGCGCAAGCGATCGTCACTCACGCGCTGAACCCGGCGCTGGCCGATGCCGGTCTGCCGGCGGGGGCGGTGTCGCTGGTGGAAAGCGTCAATCACGCCGCCGGTTGGGGCGATGTTCGCCGACCGGCGTCTGTCGCTGGCGGTGGCCCGGGGTTCGGGGCGTGCGGTCAGCCAGTTGGGCAGCATCGCCCAGCAGGCGGGCACGGCGGTCAGCTGCATGGCACTGGCGGCGCATGGCTGATTGCCGATCGTGATGCCGATGCCACACGCTTCGCCGCCGTGGTGCGCAACTCGCTGGATCGCAAAGTCTGCAACACGCTGAACGTTTGCCTGATTCAACGCGACCGTGTCGCCGAACTGCTGCCGCTGTTCCTCGATGCGCTCAAACAAGCGGGCACAGCACGCGGGCAGGACTGCAAACTGCACATCGTCGCGGGCAGTGAAAGCTATCTGCCGGCCGAGTGGCAGAACGCGACGGTCGAGGTCTATCGCGCCGAGGGTTATCAGACCGAGGCCTTGGCCGAGGCGCTGGCGGAATCCGATTTGGGCCGCGAGTGGGAATGGGAAGAAACCCCGGAAGTCAGTCTGATGATCGTCGATGATCTGGATCAGGCGATCGCGCTGTTCAACCGCTACAGCCCGCAGTTCACGGTGTCGCTGATCAGCGAGGATGCGGCGACCCAGGAACGTTTCTACAACGCGGTGAACGCGCCGTTTGTGGGCAACGGGATTACCCGTTGGGTCGATGGGCAGTACGCGCTGAACAAGCCGGAACTGGGGCTTTCGAACTGGGAGAGCGGGCGCTTGTTTGCGCGCAGTGCGATTCTTTCGGGGGATGGAGTGTTTACGGTGCGTAGTCGTATGACCCAGATCGACCTCAGCGTAAAACGCTGAAAACGCCTTATCCCGATTGATGCACACCGGCCCTGTGGCGAGGGGATTTATCCCCCGATGGGGCGCGAAGCGGCCCCAAGAGATCGGGCCTGCTGCGCAGTCCATCGGGGATAAATCCCCTCGCCACAAGTTCCTCTTCACCTCAGCGGATTTGTATCAGGCGGCTGCGCTGGCGTTTGCCTGAATGGCGCAAGTCGCCGGTTGCTCAGCCAGCGGCACAAACGTACGGCGATCCGCCGCCAGCGCATCGATTGACCCGGTCTCGATGTCATAGACCCAGCCATGCAGGTTCAGCAGGCCTTTTTCCTGGGCCAGGCGCACGCTCGGGTGGGTCTGAATGTTCGCCAGTTGCGCGATCACATTTTCCCGCACCATCGCACTCAATTTCGCCGCGTCATTGGCGTGCGGTCGTGCCTCGTTCACCACTTTCGCCGACTCGGCATGTTGCAGCCAGCCGCTGACGGCGGGCAGGTGATCCATGCATTTGCATTGGGCAATCGCGGTCATCGCGCCGCAATCGGAGTGGCCGCAGATCACGATGTCAGTCACCCCAAGCACCGCCACCGCATATTCCACCGTCGCCGACACCCCGCCCGGATGCGGGCTGTAGGACGGCACGATATTGCCCGCGTTGCGGATCACGAACAGTTCACCGGGTTCTTGCTGGGTCAGCAGTTCCGGGACGACGCGGCTGTCGGAACAGGTGATGAACAAGGTCCCGGGTTGTTGAGTGGTCGCCAAGTGTTTGAACAGTTCGGTGCGTTGCGGAAACGCCTCGTTCTGGAACTTCAGGAAGCCTTCGATCAGGTTTTTCATGGTGTTGTCCTCTCAGTTCGAACAGCCGGTGCCGAATTCGCTGTATTGAAGAATGTGTTTTGCGCCGTGGCTGTCGAGGTAGGTCATCTCGACCGGTACAACGCCGCAGACGTCGGCGACCGGGCTGATGCTCACGACTTCAGCAATATCCAGCGCCATGCCGTAGCGGTAGGCAATGGCCTCTTCATCAGCCTGGGCCTGGGCGGCGAGGCCGGCGAGCAGGGCCAGGGTCAACAGAATTTTGTGCATGGGGCAGCCTCCAGGCAGATGGGGTGACGACTGGGCAATTCGGGTTTGGATGGGCCCGCACCTCAGGTGCGGGCCCGGGTGGATCAGAACGGACGCAGCGGCAGGAACTTGCCGTCGAGAGTGACCACGGCGCGGGAGCCGCCCTCCGGGTCTTCGACTTTCTTGATGTCGAGCTTGAAGTTGATGGCGCTGATGATGCCGTCACCGAACTGCTCGTGGACCAGGGCTTTGAGGGTGGTGCCGTAGATCTGGATCATCTCGTGGAAGCGGTAGATGGTCGGGTCGGTCGGCACGCCGCTGAGGCTGCCGCGCAACGGGATGATCTGCAGGGCGGCAACGGCGTCGGCGTCCAGTTCAAGCTTGGCGCCGACCACTTGCGCGGCGTCTTGCGGCAAAGGGTGCTGGCCGAGCAGGGCAGCGGTGACGTAGGCCAGGCTCAGGCCGGTGTCGTCGGCCAGATCCTGCCACGACAGATTTTTGCGGGCCTTGATGTCGAGAATGCGGGTGGTCAGGGCCAGGCTGGCATCGTTGTAAGCGTGGGACTGTTGCATGGTGTCACTCCTTTCAAGGTTGGCTTGCGGTGTGGGAGCCATCTTCTGCCGATTGATCCATAGCGTCCAAGACCGATATACAATGCTTCGCATAAGTCCTGCCTATAGATGGTGAGCCCGATGCTGTTGCGACATTTGCGTTATCTGCTGGCCGTGGCCGACCACGGCGGATTCACCCGGGCGGCGGAGGCGTTGCACGTGTCGCAGCCGACCTTGTCGCAACAGATCCGCCAACTTGAGGAAACTCTGGGGGTGGCCCTGTTTGATCGCACTTCGCGCACGGTCAAGGCCACCGATGCCGGCGAGGCTTACATTGAGTGTGCGCGGCGCGTGCTGGTGGAGCTGGAGGCGGGCAAGCGGGCATTGCATGACGTGAAGGATCTGTCCCGTGGCAACCTGCGTCTGGCCATGACCCCGACCTTCATGGCGTATCTGGTCGGGCCGTTGGTGCGTGATTTCGCGGCGCGCTACCCGGGTATCCATCTGCAGATTCTCGAGCTGTCGATGGACGATATCGAGGCGGGACTGGCGGACGATTCGCTGGACATCGCGATTGCCTTTACCCCGGTGCGCCACCCCGATCTCGAGTGCATTCCGGCGTTTACCGAAACCCTGGGGATCATGGTCGGGCGCGAGCATCCGCTGTACGACAGCAGCGGGGTACTGACGTCGAGTGACCTTGCACAGCTGGATTTCGCCTTGCTGGCACCGGACTTCATTACCCGGTTATCAATCGATGAATATTTTCGTCAGTTAGGGATCACGCCGCAGGTGCGAATCGAGGTGAACTCGGTGAGCACGTTGCTGGAGGTGGTGCGACATGCGCCGATGGCGACGATGTTGCCCGAGGCGATTGCGACCGAACACCGCGCGTTGCGTCGCTTGAGCGTCGAGCATGACGCGCCGCAGCGTGGAGCGGCGTTGTTGCGGCGGCGCAATAATTACCACAGTGCAGCGGCAGTGGCGTTCATGAATCTGGTGCTGGAACTCAATATCCCTCTGTAGGAGCTGCCGAAGGTGCGATCTTTTGATCTTGATCTAAAAAAAAAGATCAAAA
>NZ_JABULD010000114.1:0-3446 GCF_014060985.1 Pseudomonas sp. MD195_PC81_125 | reverse complement strand
CCACAGAGCCAGGTGGGAGCGAGCCTGCTCGCGAAGGAGCCAGTTCAGCCGACGCAATAATCGGCTATCAGCGATCAAGCACTGCCTGCATCCACTGCAGATACTGCGCCCGCTCGGCAATCGAGTTGTGCCCCGAATCTGGCACTACTCGCAGCGTCGCCACACCTTTGGGGAAATGCCCCAGCAGCCGCTGCGTGCTGTCCCGTGGAATCACCTCATCATCGCTGGCTGCCAGCAGCAGGGTCGGCACTTGAATGTGCGCGGCATAGCGACCCGACTCGAAGCGATCCTTCAGCAGCCATTTCACCGGAAACCACGGGTATTGGCGCACGGCGAGTTCTTCGAGGCTGTTGTACGGCGTCACCAGAATCAATGTCTGCGCCGGGCGCTGACTCGCCAGCCGCACCGCCACTCCGGAACCCAGGCTGCGCCCGACCACGGCAATCTGCGGATGGCTGGCGTAGACCCGGTCAAACAGCGCCAGCGCATCTTCGGCAATCGCTTCCTCCGAGGGTGAGCCACCGCTGCCGCCAAAGCCCCGGTAGTTCAACAGATACAGCGCGTAATCGGGAAACGCTGCGCTGAATGAAGGCAGGTTGTGCGACACGTCCTCGGCATTCCCGCCGAAGTAGATCAGCGCTTTCGGACCCGCATGTTCGCGAACGGTTATCCAGACATCGGCATCCGGCATCGCCAGTTTCAGCCGTGAATCTGCCGTGGTCACGGCACTGCCAGGCTGGGGGAAATAGATCAGCGAACGCTGAAACACGAACAAGGCCCCGCACAGCAAAACGTAGAGGGCGATGAGCAAAGCGACGACTGACATCAGGATTCTGGACATTCGGCTAACTTTAACGGGACGCGGGTGTTCACTGTCGCAGTGTAGTCCAGCGCCGTGGAGGGACAGCTGTCGCACACAACGTGCAACAGATTCACGCAGCAGGGGAACCAGCATGAGCCACACTGAGGGTTGCTCCCGTCGCCGATTGCTCACGCTGGCTGCCGGGGTTTCGGCGGTGCTGAGCTTTGACCGGGCGTTGGCCACTGCCGCCACGCCGACTGCCACTTCGCCGAACCAGGCAGGAGACCAGACCATGCAGACCCGCGCCATCCCTTCCAGCGCCGAACGACTGCCCGTGGTGGGCCTGGGCACTTATCGCGGCTTCGATGTTGCGCCCGGCGAGACCGCCTATAAACAACTGCCGGCAGTGCTAGACGAGCTGTTCAGAAAGGGCGGCACGATGATCGACAGCTCACCGATGTATGGCCGCGCCGAGCAAACTACTGGCGAACTGCTGGCGATCCACGAACCGCGTTCGCCGGCCTTTCTCGCCACAAAGGTATGGACGCGCGGGCGCGAGGAAGGTATCGCGCAGATGGAGCAATCCTTTCGTCTGCTGCGCACCGAACGCATCGACCTGATGCAGATCCACAACCTGCTGGACTGGCAAAGTCATCTGCCGACTCTGCGCGCGTGGAAAGCCGAGGGGCGTATCCGCTACATCGGCATTACCCATTACACGCCCTCGGCTTACGACGAAGTCGAAGCAGTGCTCAAGGCTGAACCACTCGATTTTCTGCAAATCAATTACGCCCTCGATGACCGTGGCGTGGAAAAACGCATTCTGCCGTTGTGCCGCGAGCGCGGGGTCGCGGTGATCTGCAACCGGCCGTTTGGCGGTGGCGGGCTGCTCGAGCGGCTCAAGGGCAAGCCGCTGCCGGCGTGGGTGTCGGACGTGCAGGTCAACAGTTGGCCGCAACTGGCGCTGAAGTTTTTGCTGTCGCACCCGGCGGTGACCTGCGTGATTCCCGGCACCGGCAATCCGCGCTATATGGCCGACAACGCTGGCGCGGGGTTCGGGCCGATGCTCACCGATGCGCAGCGGCATCAGTTGATTGCGCTGCTGGGATAGGCGCCTGCCCGCGATACCGCAACGCCTCGACCAACAACGCAAACGCCGGCGCCGCCTGCCGTCGACTCGGGTAATACAGGTGATAACCGGCAAACGTCGGACACCAGTCGGCCAGCACTTGCAGCAGACGCCCGTCGGCCAGATAGGGCGCGACGATGTTTTCCGGAATGTAGCTCAGGCCAAAACCGTCGAGTGCAGCGTCGAGCAGCGGATACACGCCATTGAGGGTGACTTGCCCGGAAACCCGCACCTTGAGGCTTTCGCCGTCCTTCTCGAACTCCCAGGTGTACAGCCCACCGTTGGTGGGCAGGCGCAGGTTGTTACAGGCATGGGCGGTCAGATCCCGCGGTGTTTGCGGCTGTTCACGCTTGGCGAAGTAAGCAGGCGAGCCGACCACCGCCATGCGCATGTCCGGGCCGATGCGGGTGGCAATCATGCCTTGCGCGACATCTTCGCCCAGCCGCACGCCGGCGTCGAAGCCTTGCCCGGCGATGTCAACGAAACCGTAGTCGCAGATCACCTCGACGGCGATGTCCGGGTATTGGGGCAGGAATTCCTTGAGCACCGGACGCAACAGCCAATTCAGCGAATGGTCGGTGGCACTGATGCGGATCCGGCCTGCGGGCGTCTCGCGCAGGTTGCTCAGCGCCGCCAGTTCCTGTTCGATCTCTTCGAAGCGCGGGCCGATGGTCTGCAGCAGATGTTCGCCAGCCTCAGTGGGCGAGACGCTGCGGGTGGTGCGCGTCAGCAGGCGCAGGCCAAGGCGCGCTTCGAGGGCGCGAATGGTATGACTGAGCGCCGATTGTGAAACGCCCAGTCTGGCCGCCGCTTTGGTGAAACTGCGCTCGCGGGCCACGGCGAGGAAGGCGAGCAGGTCACTGGCGTTTTCTCGAAGCATTGATGAGTGTCCTGCATAAGTTTTTTCGAATTCTAGTCGATTATCTGAAGAGTACGGCTCGCTAAAGTGACGCAAGTTCCCTGTAGGAGCTGCCGCAGGCTGCGATCTTTTGATGTTGTTTTTGAAAATCAAAGATCAAAAGATCGCACCTGCGGCAGCTCCTACAGGGAGATCTCTTTCAGATTTGGAGTCTTGTGATGAATGCGCATATCTCAGGCGTTACCGTCACCCCCATCGGCTCGCAGCCTTCGGCCAAAGGCCCGACGGACTGGTTCACTGGCACCGTGCGCGTGGACGCACCGTTCAAAGGCAGCGAGGCGGCGCGCGTCAGCGGCGCTACGGTGACTTTCGAGCCGGGCGCACGCACCGCGTGGCATACCCATCCGTTGGGTCAGACGCTGATCGTCACCGCCGGTTCAGGTTTTGTGCAGGAGTGGGGGCAACCGGTTCGCGAGATCCGCCCCGGCGATACCGTATGGATCGCGCCACAGGTGAAGCACTGGCATGGCGCCACGCCGACCACGGCGATGACGCACATTGCGATTGCCGAGGTGCTGGACGGTGATGTGGTGGAGTGGATGGAACAGGTGAGCGCGGCGCAGTACCCGAACTGACCTGTGTAGGAGCTGCCGCAG
>NZ_JABULD010000520.1:0-1603 GCF_014060985.1 Pseudomonas sp. MD195_PC81_125 | reverse complement strand
ACCTGTAGGAGCTGCCGAAGGGCTGCGATCTTTTCCAGCACACCATCGATCACCTATGGGCTTGATAGCTGGAGTCAACCCGGCCAACCCCCTAGAATCGCCCCCACGATCAAAGGAGACGACTTCATGCTGATGGTGATTTCCCCCGCCAAGACCCTCGATTACGAAACACCGCCGGCGACCCAGCGCTTTACCCAGCCGCAATACCTCGACCATTCCCAGGAGCTGATCCAGCAACTGCGCGAACTGAGCCCGGCACAAATCAGCGAACTGATGCACGTGTCCGACAAGATTGGCGGCCTCAACGCCGCGCGTTTCGGCAGCTGGACGCCCGCCTTCACCCCGGAAAACGCCAAGCAGGCGCTGCTCGCCTTCAAAGGTGATGTGTACACCGGCCTCGACGCCCAGTCCTTCAGCGAAGCCCAGTTCGACTACGCGCAAAAGCACCTGCGCATGCTCTCCGGCCTTTATGGCCTGCTGCGTCCGCTGGATCTGATGCAGCCGTACCGTCTGGAAATGGGCACCAAACTGGCCAACGCCCGAGGCAAGGACCTCTACGCGTTCTGGGGCACCCGCATCAGCGAATGGCTCAACGAAGCCCTGGCCGAGCAAGGTGACGACGTGCTGCTGAACCTGGCGTCCAACGAGTACTTCTCGGCGGTCAAACGCAGCGCCCTGAACGCGCGGATCATCAACACCGAGTTCAAGGACCTGAAGAACGGTCAGTACAAGATCATCAGCTTCTACGCGAAGAAGGCCCGAGGACTGATGAGCCGTTTCGTGATTCAGGAAAAAATCAATGATCCCGCCCTGCTCAAACAGTTCGACGTGCAGGGTTATCAGTACAGCGCCGAGCAGTCGAAACCGGACAATCTGGTGTTTCTGCGCGACCACGCCCCGGAATAAAGCATGCCCAATGCACGACTCTTTCTATAACGAGTCGTGCAGCTCGCACGACGTCAAAAATCCCCCGCCCCATTTCGCCGTTTTATTGGCGCCATAAAATCGTCCCACCCAATTCTAATTTTAGTTTCACTCGACACCCGCACTTTTTTTTCAGTAGTGGCACGTAAATTTTTTTACGGTAGTGGCACAAAACTATCTAGCTCGATTGCGCACCGATTAATAAAGGCCCAAATCGAAAGTGCTATCAATTTGAGACCAGTGCCATCTTTGTCAATATTTCAAAAAATTTCAGATTTCGCGATGAGCGGGTAGGAACTATGTCCAAATGCATAGCTCATACCACCGGTAACGATTCTCGCCGAGTTTGTACGAGATAACTTACGCAGAGCGGAGAACCATGTAACCAAGTTGTCACAGCAACTTGCCTAGATGGTTCACTCATCTGATCAACTAACGATGGATAGGTGATACGCACCATAAACATCCTCTACAAGGCCAAGGCTGCGCCCCTGTAAACGTGCTCGCCTGAGCACCCAACCGCTTGATCTACGGGCCTTTCGACCGACATCAGGTGGACTGAAAACATGCACAAGAGTCTTCCAGCAAGAGGATCCGCTGCATAACAGGGCAAGTCATAACAACCAGGCCTAGTTGCGCACATCTTGAGTGCACTTATTTAGACACTCGGAACTTAGTA
>NZ_JABULD010000046.1:0-1498 GCF_014060985.1 Pseudomonas sp. MD195_PC81_125 | reverse complement strand
CCATCATTGTCGCTCACCCCTGCGTGTCCACTTCTTCCCGGCTGTTTTTGACCCGGGACGGGAGCTATTTTTCTGGCTGACTGCGCCCTGGCGCAAACGCTGTACTGTTGGAGTTTTTCATGCGTCCCCCATTCCCTCTCATCACCCCGCGCCAGTCGTTTGGCTTCGGCGCCGCTGTGCTGTGCGCCGGTTTTGCCGCGCAGGTTCAGGCCAGCGGTTTTCTCGAAGACACCACGGCGAAAATCGAATCGCGCACGGTGTATTTCAACCGCGATTTCCGTGATGGGCACACCTCAAGCGACCAGGGCGCTTCCAAGCGTGAAGAGTCGGCGCAAGGCTTTATTCTCAATCTGCAATCGGGTTACACCGAGGGCACGGTCGGCTTCGGTATCGATGCGTTGGGCATGCTCGGTTTTCAGCTCGATTCCAGCCCTGATCGCAGCAACAGCGGCTTGCTGCCGTCCAGCGGCGAGAACCCGCGCGGCTCGAAGGGCCAGTACGCAAAAATGGGCCTGACCGCCAAGGTCAAGGTTTCGGACACGGTGTTGAAGTACGGCGCGCTGCTGCCGGATCTGCCGCTGCTCAAGTACAACGACGGCCGCTTGCTGCCGACCATGTTCAACGGCGCCATGCTGACCTCTAAGGAAGTGAAGGATCTGACCTTCATGGCCGCGCGTCTGGACAAATACACGGCGCGCGATTCCACTGATTCGCAAGACATCCGCGTGCACTGCAAGAACAAGCGCTACGCCTGCAACACCACCGCCGACCATTTCGACATGTACGGCATCGATTACAAGATCAACGATCGCCTGACCGCGCAGTATCACTACGCGGAACTGGAAGATATCTATCGCCAGCACTTTGTGGGTCTGTTGGCTAACCAGCCGCTGGGTGACGGCGTGCTGAAGGCCGATGTGCGTTTGCTGAAAAGCGCCGACAGCGGTGATGCCAAGGCCGGTTCCATCGACAACCGCGCCTTGAGCGGCATGCTCTCGTACGGCATCAGCGGCCACACCTTCAGCGCCGGCTGGCAGCGCATGAACGGCGACAATTCGATGCCGTACCTCGATGGCAGCAATCCGTATCTGGTCAACTACGTGCAGGTCAACGACTTCGCGGCGGCGCAGGAACGCTCCTGGCAGCTGCGTTACGACTATGACTTCAAGGCCATCGGCATCAACGGCCTGAGTTTCCTGACCCGTTATGTGAACGGTGACCACATCAAAGTCCCGGGCAGCGATCAGGAAGGCAAAGAGTGGGAACGCGACAGCGAGCTGAAGTACGTGATCCAGACGGGCACGTTCAAGGATGTCAGCCTGCGTCTGCGCAATGCGACTTACCGCACCAACTATGAGAAATTTGCGCGGGATGTGGATGAGACCCGGTTGATTGTGAGTTACAACTTCTCCGTCCTGTAAACCCCACTCCCTGTAGGAGCTGCCGAAGGCTGCGATCTTTTTGATTTTTGTTTTTTACAATCAAGATCAAAAGATCG
>NZ_JABULD010000216.1:0-2713 GCF_014060985.1 Pseudomonas sp. MD195_PC81_125 | reverse complement strand
CTGTGGGAGCTGGCTTGCCAGCGATGGCGGAGTGTCAGCGACGATAATGGCGAATGTGAAATCGCATCGCTGGCAAGCCAGCTCCCACAGGTTTCTTCAGTGTTTTTTAGAACGACGACTGGATCTTGATCCCCGCGATCAGCGCGTCATCGACGTCGTTCACGCCACCGGGATGGCGGATGTACTGCAGGTTAGGGCGCACGGTCAGCCAGTTGGCGAGGTGCACGCCGTAATACAGTTCGGCGCTGTATTCGGTGTCCTGCGGTGGCAGGAAGGACGGGTCGTCGTAGTCGTAGACCGCCTGCGCCTGATTGCTCGCTTCGGCGTTTTTGCGGAAGGCCGGGTTGACGTGCACGCGGGCCAGGGCGAAACCGATGTCGTCCTTGGCGCGGGCATCGAACGGGCCTTTGTAGACGACGCCGGCCTGCACGTAGTTGTCGATCGCGTTGGTTTTCTTGTCGTGCATCGTCGCGTTGGCGAACACGCTCAAGCCGCGCGAATGATCGCTGGCAATGCTGGTGACTTGCTGCTGCGCGCCGAACCACACGCCGTGTTTGCTCGACGCGCTGCGGTAGGCTTCGCCGCTCAGCGCGGCAGGCTGGCCGTTCTGGTCTTTATAGACGTCAGAGGCCTTGGCGCTGCTGTAGTAGTAACCGGCGCGGTATTCGCCCGGCAGACCATTGAGCTTTGGCGTCCACACCAGCTCCACCGGCAGCACGGCGCCCTGGGTGCCGCTGCCGCTGAGTTTGAAACCGTTGCCGCGATCGAGGTTCGACGGGTTCTGCTCGTAAGCGCCGACCTGCGCGTACAACTCTGGGGTCAGGTGATATTTGACCCGCAGCGCCCACTGGCTGACTGGCCAGTTGTACCAGATGCCGCCGACCCAGTTGCCGACCTGCGAACCGCAGAACGCCAGGTTCTGGAAGTCGCACGCGAAGCTGTTGAAGTCTTCGCCTTCACCGAAACGGCCAACCTTGATGTCGAGCTTCTGGTCGAAGAATTTCTGCTGGTACCACATCTGCGTCAGGCGCGTGGTCTGGCCACGGCCCCAGACTTCCTGAGCCGAAGTGAAGCCGCCCACGCGTGGATCGTTGATCCGGTCGTTGCTGATGTTGTTGCCGCTGCGCTTGGTGAGGGTCAGCTGAAACTCGGCATCGTCCCAGCCGAGGATTTTTTGCAGGTTCAGGTGCGTGCCCAGACCGAACTGATCGCTGTAGCGCGCGGTGTGATCGTGGTCATAGCCGCCGTGCAGGTTGCTGCCCATTTCGCCGGTGTAATCGAGTTTGAAGTCGTAGCCTTTTTCCGCGAGTTCGCTACGGGTGCCGTTCCAGTCACCGAGCATCCACGGTGAGTCGCTGTCGAAGGCGGGGGTCGCCTGGGCACAGGTGACGAAGCCGAGCGCGGTGCAGCCACCGATCAGGCGCAGGGCTGAGATAGCGCTGTCTCGGGAGAAGGAAAAATCAGGCATGGATCAGTCTTTTTTGATGTTTTCTGGGGGTAAACCGAGCGCTTCAATTTGACGCAGGCAGTGAAGCGATTCAGCTGAAGGGCGGCAGGATAAAGATCTGTAACAAAAAGACAAAGGGCTTTTGCAGACATGCAGCGTTTCGGATTCGGTAACAGTGCGTCAAACGGGCGCATTGTGGCGCGGATCACTGGCTGCGATCTTCTCCGGTTGGCCTACATTTGATGCTAGGCCTTCCACCTGACCGGCCCCTCGGCTAAGGTGCGCGGCTTGTGCATTTTCACTCCGTCCAAAGGCTTGGCATGAACGACCACTCTCCTGATCCGCTGCATGGCGTCACCCTCGAACAGATCCTCAATGCGCTGGTGGCGCATTACGAGTGGTCGGGGTTGGCCGAGCGTATCGATATCCGCTGCTTCAAGAGCGATCCGAGCATCAAGTCGAGCCTGACGTTCCTGCGCAAAACGCCTTGGGCACGGGAGAAGGTCGAGCGCTTGTACGTGAAACTGATGCGCACCAAGCGACCGCTCTGAGATGGACGCCGTTATGCGGCGACGCCTGATCACGGTCATCGCCAGCCTCGGTTGGGCCGGGCTGAGCATTCAGCTGTACCTGATTTTCCTCGCACGGCTGAGTGTCGACGCCAGTCTGCTGGGCGGGCTGGTGAGTTTTTTCAGCTACTTCACCGTATTGACCAACACCCTGGTGGCGGCCGTGCTGACCTGCGCGGTTACCCGGCGTGAATCCGCCGCGCAACGCTGGTTTCTGCAGCCGTGGGTCAGCAGCGGGATTGCCGTGAGCATCGCCGTGGTCGGTCTCGCCTACAGCATTCTGCTGCGGCATTTGTGGCATCCGCAGGGCTGGCAGTTTATCGCTGACGAACTGCTGCACGACGTGATGCCGCTGCTGTTTCTCGGCTACTGGTGGTTTTGCGTACCCAAAGGCACGTTGCGCCTTTGGCACCTGCCGCTGTGGCTGATTTACCCATTGGTGTATTTCATTTACGCGTTGCTGCGCGGGCATCTGCTCGGTGCGTATGCGTATCCGTTCATTGATGTGGCGCTGCTCGGTTATGCACAGGTGTTCATCAATGCCGGGGGGATATTGGTGGGGTTTGTGCTGATTGGCTTGCTGGTGATCGGCCTGGATCGCTGGAGATTTGCACGAAGTTAAAGCACCTGTAGGAGCTGCCGCAGGTGCGATCTTTTTGACGTTGATTGTTCAAAAACAAAGATCAAAAAGATCGCA
>NZ_JABULD010000750.1:0-3468 GCF_014060985.1 Pseudomonas sp. MD195_PC81_125 | reverse complement strand
CTTCGATCATTGGTCACCTCCACTGGTGGAAGCGATAAGACAGAAGACTGAAAGGAATCTATAAGGGTGTATCCGGTTTTCAAGCGGGTTAACGGTGTGCATGGTCTAACTCCTTGACATGAGGAGCTGCCACGTTCGTTTCCAAGCGAATGGGTGGCAGCTATGCGTAGGTTGGAAACCGGGAGTCAAGGAGACCGGCACGCCCGAAGGCGTCCCACGCACAGCTGCCATAAACAACAAACTTCCGAGCGTAAAAAGACGCTGGCGCTTGTGAAGGGCGCTGTTGCGTGACTCGACGGGTTTCCAAGCCCGATCACTGAATGTGCAGTGACGTCCTGAGAATATCCCGCCAAAAGAAAGGCCAACAAGGCGACGCTTGCTGAAAAACGCAATTTGCGTACTTCCTTACGCAACGCGCAGATTTTGCCTACAACTGCGACCTGAAGCCACCCAATATTGGATGACCAGCACTTTTTAAGCCTTGATGAGGGGAGTGGCAGTTGGGTTGAGGAACGCGATTGTCAGGGGTGATGCTCAAACGGCAGGCGAAAAAAAACCGCCTTTGCGGGGCGGTTTTTCCAGCAAGCCTCAGATTGCGGCTGAGGCTTCGTGCATCTCACCGGAAGCACTGGCGTTGAGGTTATGGTATTGAGCTTCACCTATCCTTGCAACGTTATTTTTACCCCATCACAGGTAAAGCGCATGAAGTGATGGGCGGTGATTGGCAAAACGGCAGACGAAAAAAAACCGCCTTTGCAGGGCGGTTTTTTTGAGCTTCAGCTTGCGGCTGAGGCTCGTAGTGTCTCACGTGGATACACTGGCGTGATCGCACCTTAGTAATCTTCAACTGTCATTGCAACTTAAATCTGCATGTCTTTGGATACCGCTTCTGCGTCGCCAGTGAGCGGTTTTGATCGTCTATTTCTGATAATTGAAGTTGTCAGAAATAACAGTTTACATAAATGCGGTGTTGATTTGATCTGAAAACCTCAAGAAGGGCCAATCTACCGGGGGCGCGTTCTGCCTTCTGGGTTATTATGCCGACGCTCTCTCACCAGTAACGAGGTGAGGTTTGGCCGGTGGCATGCCGAATTCATCCCTCTGACACGGTTTTGCATCCGTGCCGGAATGATGGCTCGGAGGGAACTCAACCGGCCGCCTCACCGGAAGCACTGGCGTGATCTTCCGAAGGCGCGCGTGATCCGGTAAGTGTGCTGGAGGTTTGGCCCCCAACCTTGGAGGCCAAAACGTATGAAGCTTTTATTGCGTACGTTGAGCCTCGTATGGAGATTGTTTAAAGCGTTTCGCTTTTACGAGTTCCTGCGAGACCACTTTGACGACCTGAAGTAACGGTCGTTTGTGTGGGGGAACCCGTGTCAGTTTCGACTGATGCGGGTTTTTTATTGTCCTCAAGAAACTGTCAAAAATAATAATTCAATCAGTTAGTTCTCTGATGCCAGTAGGGCATTTCGTCGGCTTCTGTAGGAATCATCCGGGGACTCTGAATATACTGGTTATGCGTACAGTATTATTCGCATGGGAAACCGAACTGATGAAATCCTCAATCACCGTCACATCTGCCAAACCGTCAAAAGACCTGACTCACTGGCAGGCGATGCTCGCCGACAGATCTGCGCTTTTCGCTCGACCAGGCGCTCACCACAAAGCACTGCTGATCGGAGCCCGCGCGCTGTACACAAACAAGGTGATTGATAGCGACGACCTGTGTGATTTGCTTGAGCTGGCCGATGGAGCGCTGGCCTTCGCAGTGGAATGGATGCTCGACGTCAATAGTGATGAGTAGGCGATGAACAGTCGCTTTGCTTCTGCAGTCCATTTTTCATTCGGGTTCGAATCATGAGTGTCACCATCCTTGGCCCGCTGTTGGCGGGCGGCGAAACGTTCCCGCTTTACTCGTTCCGGATCCCGGCGGGTTTTCCATCGCCAGCGGCCGACCACATCGAAAAACACATCTCCCTGGACGAGCTGTTCGATATCCGAGCGCCGCACGTCTACCTGGCCAAGATCGAGGGCGACAGCATGCAAGGTGCTGGAATCTTTTGCGGCGATCTGGTGATCGTCAATCGCAGCCTCAATGCCGAGCATGGTGACATTGTCATCGCCGGTCTCAACGCCGAACCTATCTGCAAACGCCTTCACCGTCGCGACAACGTTGTCATGCTGCTGTCGGCCAATAGCAAATACCCGCCGCGCTATGTAATGGAGGGTGACGAGCTAGTGATTTGGGGCGTAGTGACCTTCAGCGTGCGTGACCATGGCCGGTCGTGATCAGGTCTTCGCACTCATTGACTGCAACAGCTTCTACGCGAGCTGTGAGCGGGTCTTTCGCCCTGACCTTGCCAAGACTCCGATCGTTGTTTTGAGCAACAACGATCTGAGGGGTGGGAATCGTTAGTAAATCCTGTAGAGTCCGCGCCACCTTCTGAACCCCTCTGGAGCAGCAGTTTCCAGGCTTCATAAGGCAATCCATTGGAAGTGGTTTAGGGCAGCGGCATGAGGCTGGTATTCGCAACAAAAGACCTAGCATTAGCAGGTCGATCCTTTGAAGGCTTTCCGTTGCTGATTGGGTCAGAGGGATGGCCAGTCGAGCCAGCTCAATCCTTCCTTTGGCACACGCTTATCGAGTCAGGTGAGGCCCTAAGCGATTTGACTTGGGAAGCCTATGGACGGCGTCTGTACGATTACTTTGCCTTCCTGGAAGCCAATGGATTGGCCTGGGACGAGGAAAGCCCGGCTCACGGTCTGAGTGCTCTGTCGAGGTATAGGGATTGGTCGAGCGGAGAATTAGCACTTGATCCCGGCACGGTGAACAATCGTCTGGCCTTGATCGTGAGGTTCTACCGATGGGCTAAGCAGCGCAACCTGATAACTGTGCTGCCCTTCGGTGAGAAAAGGGTAAGAGCTGCCCAACATTCCGGTCTTCTCAGTCATATCGCTCGGCCCGGAGCCGAGAGCACGAAAGTTTCGGTGATGGTTCGCGACCGAAAGCGCTTGACCAAATTCCTGACCAAGGATCAAGTCAAGGTATGCCTTGCCCTGGATACCGATCCAAGCCACCAGATATTGTTCCACCTCATGGTGCGTACCGGCCTTCGCTCCTGTGAGGCGAGGTCTTTTCCTCTCAAATATGTGTTCAACCCCAGGTTGAAGAAGGGACTGCGCCCAGGGCAAATGATCAGTGTTGCTCTTGATCCTTCAGACATGCATATCAAGTACGACCGGCCTAGAACTATCGACGTGCCATGGTCGTTGATGGAGAGCATGTGGTCTTACTCCCTTCACCAACGAGAGGTTCGTAAGTCCAATAGTGATGGACGTGTTACCGCGCTGCTGCTGACTAATGAAGGCAGGCATTATTCAAAAGATTCCGTAGTGGACGTTATGAAGTCCTATGAAAGAAAGTGCGGCTTCTATGTTCGGGCCCACATGCTACGCCACACCTATGGG
>NZ_JABULD010000749.1:0-563 GCF_014060985.1 Pseudomonas sp. MD195_PC81_125 | reverse complement strand
CCACCTATCGAACATTACAGTCATCGTGGGAAATAACGGCGCTGGCAAATCCACAATTCTGAAGTCATTGGCCACATCGCTGAGCTGGCTTGTTGCAAGGATTCGCACCGAAAAAGGTAGTGGAAGCCCTTTGATACAGGAAGAGATTCGAAATGGAGCCTCAGGTGCAGTGATAACGGTTGCTGTAGCAGACCGATCACATCCTGGACAAGATCTTCCCAGAGATCCGAAAAACCCTTTTTTCGTATGGGCTATCGGCCGGGGAAGACAAGGTCGGAAGGCTCAGATGCATAGTTCTTTAAAAGAAGCGAGTCTACTTGCGGATCACTACCGCTCAAGCCTGACTGCCAATGACAAAGCATCTCTCCCTCTGATTGCGTACTACCCGGTCGAACGTTCAGTTTTAGAAATTCCGCTGAAGATCCGAACTAAACACACCTTCGACCAACTCGACGGCTACGACAACTCACTCAACAGAGGCGTCGACTTCCGTCGTTTCTTCGAATGGTTCCGCGAACGCGAAGATAGCGAAAATGAAACCGGTATTTTCCGACACTGCACTG
>NZ_JABULD010000183.1:0-1285 GCF_014060985.1 Pseudomonas sp. MD195_PC81_125 | reverse complement strand
CTTCCAGCGCTGCGGCACCGCCGGCGCTGTCGAGGCGGTCCATGTTGGCTTCAGTAGCGTGGCCGGCGTTGGCGCCTTTCACGGTTGCTACTTCACTGTCTTCTTTGTCGAATTCGTCCCAGCTCAGCATGACGTGTCGTCTCCTGCGTGAGGGCCTGTCGCCCCGTGTGAAACCTGATTGGTGGGTTTTTCACACGGTCGTACAGACCGCGTTGGATCTTAAGGAATCGTTTTTTGCGGCAGCCAAGGCAGGCAATAAAACAGAATTTTGTACGGGTTTCCGAGAGCCTCTGACGGGCGCAGATCAGCGTTGACGCTGCTGCGGGGCTTCAGAATGGCTTTTGCTCCCTGTAAGGGAATATTGCTGACCCGATTAGGGCGGCATTATAGGGAAAAAAACACGGCTGTGCTGAGGCGAATCCGCGCATGGCGCGGTCGAGGAGGCTGGTTTTTCGATGAGAGTGCGGGTTTACAGGGCTTTGCCGGGGATAGATTTTTTTTTCGTAAAAATCTCGCGATTGTGGATTTGCTCAAAAAACGAACAAAAAAACCGTGTTTTCACTACATCTAGTGTTTTGCAAGCATTTTTGACGACTCCAGACACAACTGAGCCCGACCGAAGCCGGGCTGGAATCGACCCTCAAATGAGGCGCTGAGCGGTCCGATTCGGTGCAGTCTCGATCATCAATTGGTGCAGCCGTTACCCATGACGCTGTAACGCAGGATGTGGCGCTGACCCTTGGAGTCGTCGTACTCCATTTTGGCCGGTACCACTTCGCAGACATTCGGCACTTCGCTCATCGATACAACTTTGGCGATATCCAGGTGAGTGGAGTAAGTGTATTCCTCGATCGCCGGTTGTTGCTGTGCGACATCAGTCGGGACCTCGTCTGCCATGGCGGTTGCGCACAGACTGCTGAGGGCCAGAACCAATAAAGCTTTCATTTCAGATTTACCTTTTTGAGGTCGAGTGGGGTCACGCAACCTTTTTAGGGTTGCGTGTGGAACTTCATCGTTTGCAGTTATTACTTGAGAGCTGGATTAACGGCCTTCGTGGGGGCTGTAACGTTGTTAATCGCGTTTGCCTTGTCGGCGGAGTGGATTTTAGGCAGGTGGGGTGGGGGTAAACAGATGGGGTTTTGATAAACACTTTTGGTGGTTTTGGTAACAATCCCCACAAAACACCGCCCAACCCTTGTAGGCGCTGCCGAAGGCTGCGATCTTTCGTCTTTGATTTTTGCAAAGCAAGATCAAAAGAATCGCAAGCCTGACGGCAGCTCCTACA
>NZ_JABULD010000563.1:0-2310 GCF_014060985.1 Pseudomonas sp. MD195_PC81_125 | reverse complement strand
CGTAGGATTTTCCGTCGTAGTGCAATGTTGTCAAAACGGGTTGGTTGTCAGTGGTTTCAGTTTTACATGCGTCTCCCGTCCCCACACTTGTTGTGTCTTTCTCCAAGGTTTTGACAATCAGATCTGCATAGCCGTGAGAGCTCGTTTTAGCGATTTCTACTGTTCTTGAAATCTCATATCGCTCGCCTTCGCAGTCACCATCCCACTCGCCGCCATACCGATAAACCACTAATTTATCCAACACCGGGCGCAATTTTTCGCCCTCTTTCACGTAGAGCGAAAGCAGGTTTTCTTCCATCGGATTGATCCGGGATCCGTTAGTGGATAACGCACGTATGCCAAAGGCACGAAGATCGGTAGTCAGTGTGTAGCGAGCCGTATCGAGCGTTATTTCTCGCAAACTGACGCCATCCAATACGAATGCAGCCGCTTTGTAGTACGTCGCAATGGGCTTCGATTGAGCAGTGTCCAGAACGGACAAGTCGAAATCGTAGGTACTCAGCGCCTCAGGGTCATCAGATGCGGATCCGCGCTTAAACTGTGCAGTGGCGTTGATGGTTAATCCTGGATATGCAGGCCACTCCTTGCAGACAGAAAGATCCAGATCTCCTGCCATCGGTGTTGGTACGCAATCAGCCAACACCTGCCCCGCCATCAACCACCCACTCAGGGCCACCCAGCCGATCCATCCAGACTTCATTGTCACATCCCACTCCTTGATAACGTGTTCAGCCGCGCACTATCCCCTCCTCAATTCGGCGATTCAACCAGTTCAACGCCTGATCCCCACCCCGGCGCTTATGCCACGCCAGCACAAAGGTGAACGGTGCAATCTCGAACGGTGGTGGCAGCACAATCAATTGCTGTTGATCAATGTCGCGCACGCTGCGCGACGACACGGTGAGAATCAGATCCGTACCTTTGATCAACTGTGGCGCGACGTTCCAGTGCGGCAGGCTGATGGCGACGCGGCGGCGTTCGCGCAATGCGGTCAGGGCCCGTTCGATTTCCGGGGTGCCGCTGCCGCGCATTTCCAGCAACACGTGCGGGCGCGACAGGTAGGTCGGCAAATCCAGTACGCCGTCGGCCGGCAAGCTGCGGCGATCCAGCAGGCAGACGTAGCGTTCTTCGAACAGCACGTTGCTGCGCAATTCGTTGGGCATTTCCGGGAACACCCCGGCGGCCAAATCGATGTCGCCGTTGAGCACACCGTCGAGCATGCCTTCGCGGCTGGCGTGGCTGATCTGCAGGTCGATGCCCGGTGCCTCGCGGCGCAAGGTGCGGATCAGTCCAGGCAGGATGATGGCCGCGCCGTAGTCGGACATCGCCACGCGAAAGGTCCGCCGCGCAGAGGCCGGAACGAACGTGTTCGGCGCCAGCAGCGATTGCACCTGGGCCAGTGCTTCGGCGAGCGGCGCGACCAGTTCCAGCGCCCGCGCCGTGGGCACCAGCGTCGAACCGGCGCGCACCAGCAGCGGATCGCCGAGCACGTCGCGCAGACGCGCCAGCGCATGGCTGACCGCCGGTTGACTCAGGTGTAGCCGCTCGGCGGCGCGGGTGACGTGTTGCTCGCTGAGCAAGGCATCGAGGATCACCAGCAGGTTGAGATCGATACGGCGCAGATCATTCATCTTGTGCATGTTCCGGATGACAAAACGGAATTTAAATCTGCGCGACGAATACTCTAGAGTCCAGCAAAACCTGTTGGAGTGTGATCATGAGTACGTTGCAGTGGGCCGGCCTGTTGCTGCTGGCCGCGTTTGCCGGGGCGGTGGTGCCGTTTCAAAGTGCGATCAACAGCAATCTGGCGCGGAACCTCGGCCATCCGCTGTGGGCAACCCTGGCCTCGTTGCTGGTCAGTGTATTGGTGTTGTTGCCAGTGATTCTGGCGTTGCGTCTGCCGCTGCCGGCGCTGGGGTTTATCAGCAAGGCACCGTTGTGGATGTGGGCTGGCGGTGCGTTCGGCGTGTGTTTTGTGGCGCTGGCGGTGATGTTGTTACCGAAGCTCGGCGCGTCGGGGTTTGTGGCGCTGGCGTTGGCCGGGCAGGTGATTGCGTCGATGGTGCTGGATCACTTCGGGTTGTTCGGGCTGGTGGAGAAACAGCTGACGGTGTCGCGGGTGTTGGGCGCGTTGTTGCTGATTGGCGGGGTGGTGTTGATTCAGTTTGGTGGGGTGTTTGAGCGCAATGGGGTGCCTGTTGGCTGACGTTCTGAATCATGGTTTCCCCAGTGCCTGGAATTCAGTTTTCGCGAGCAGGCTCGCTCCCACAGAGATCGCATTGCTTCAACTCAAAGGCGTTCAAAAATGTG
>NZ_JABULD010000311.1:0-8095 GCF_014060985.1 Pseudomonas sp. MD195_PC81_125 | reverse complement strand
CTCGCGAAGGCGGTCTGTCAGCCAACTTCCATGTCGGATGTGCCGGCCTCTTCGCGAGCAGGCTCGCTCCCACAGGGGATCTCCACGAATTCAATCGGTCATTTCGAGCCATGTCGTAAACGCACCTTTGTGTGGCGTCCGTAGGCATCTGGGCTGTCTGCGCCGGCCATACCATCGCATCAAAGGGCACCTCCGCAAGCCGCGTGCCTGACCAAGACGAAATGGCGCACCGACGCCGCTGGGAGAGACGCGATGTTCAGCAAGCAAGACCAGATCCAGGGTTACGACGATGCACTGCTGGCGGCGATGAATGCCGAGGAGCAACGTCAGGAAGATCACATCGAGCTGATCGCGTCGGAGAACTACACCAGCAAACGCGTGATGCAAGCGCAGGGCAGCGGCCTGACCAACAAATACGCCGAAGGTTATCCGGGCAAGCGCTACTACGGTGGCTGCGAGCATGTGGATAAAGTCGAAGCGCTGGCCATCGAACGCGCCAAGCAGCTGTTCGGCGCCGATTACGCCAACGTCCAGCCGCACTCCGGTTCCTCGGCCAACAGCGCCGTGTATCTGGCACTGATCCAGCCGGGCGACACCATTCTCGGTATGAGCCTCGCTCATGGCGGTCACCTGACCCACGGCGCGAAAGTCTCGTCCTCGGGCAAGCTCTACAACGCGGTGCAGTACGGGATCAACACCGACACCGGGCTGATCGATTACGACGAAGTCGAGCGTCTGGCCGTCGAGTGCAAACCGAAGATGATCGTTGCCGGGTTCTCCGCCTACTCGAAAACACTGGATTTCCCGCGCTTCCGCCAGATTGCCGACAAAGTGGGCGCGCTGCTGTTCGTCGACATGGCCCACGTCGCCGGTCTGGTCGCTGCTGGCCTGTACCCGAACCCGCTGCCTTACGCCGACGTGGTCACCACCACCACCCACAAGACCCTGCGCGGTCCACGTGGCGGGCTGATCCTGGCCAAGTCCAACGAAGAGATCGAGAAAAAGCTCAACGCCGCGGTATTCCCCGGCGCCCAGGGCGGCCCGCTGATGCACGTCATCGCCGGTAAAGCGGTGTGCTTCAAGGAAGCGCTGGAGCCCGGCTTCAAGGCCTATCAGCAACAAGTGATCGATAACGCCAAGGCCATGGCCAGCGTGTTTATCAAACGTGGCTACGATGTAGTGTCCGGCGGTACCGACAACCACCTGTTCCTGGTCAGCCTGATCCGTCAGGGCCTGACCGGCAAAGATGCTGACGCCGCCCTTGGCCGCGCGCACATCACCGTCAACAAGAACGCCGTGCCGAACGACCCGCAGTCGCCGTTCGTGACCTCGGGCCTGCGCATCGGCACCCCGGCCGTCACCACGCGTGGCTTCAAGGTCGCCCAGTGCGAAGCGCTGGCCGGCTGGATCTGCGACATCCTCGACAACCTCGGTGACGCCGACGTTGAAGCGAATGTGGCCAAGAACGTCGCGGCTCTGTGCGCCGACTACCCGGTTTATCGCTGAGCGGTTTGGAGTAAATGACTATGCAACGCTATTCGGGCTTCGGCCTCTTCAAACACTCCCTCAGCCACCACGAGAACTGGCAGCGCATGTGGCGCACGCCAACGCCGAAGAAGGTCTACGACGTGGTCATCGTCGGCGGTGGCGGGCACGGTCTGGCGACCGCCTACTACCTGGCCAAGGAACACGGCATCACCAACGTGGCCGTGGTCGAGAAGGGCTGGCTGGGCGGTGGCAACACCGCGCGCAACACCACCATCGTTCGCTCCAACTACCTGTGGGACGAGTCGGCGCACCTGTACGAACACGCGATGAAACTGTGGGAAGGCCTGTCCCAGGACCTGAACTACAACGTGATGTTCTCCCAACGCGGCGTCTACAACCTGTGCCACACCCTGCAGGACATCCGTGATTCCGAGCGTCGGGTCAGCGCCAACCGCCTCAACGGCGTCGACGGCGAACTGCTCAACGCCAAGCAAGTGGCGGACGAGATCCCGTACCTCGACTGCTCGAAAAACACCCGCTACCCGGTGATGGGCGCGACCGTTCAACGTCGTGGCGGCGTTGCCCGTCACGATGCCGTGGCCTGGGGCTTTGCCCGTGCCGCCGACGCCTTGGGCGTGGACTTGATCCAGCAGACCGAAGTGATCGGTTTCCGCAAGGAAAACGGCGTGTGCATCGGCGTTGAAACCAACAAGGGTTTCATCGGTGCCAAGCGTGTCGGCGTGGTCACCGCCGGCAACTCCGGACACATGGCCAAGCTGGCCGGTTTCCGTCTGCCGATCGAATCCCACCCGCTGCAGGCGCTGGTGTCCGAGCCGATCAAACCGATTATCGACAGCGTGATCATGTCCAACGCGGTGCACGGCTACATCAGCCAGTCGGACAAGGGCGACCTGGTGATCGGCGCCGGTATCGACGGCTACAACGGCTACGGCCAGCGCGGTTCGTACCCGGTGATCGAGCACACCATCCAGGCCATCGTCGAGATGTTCCCGGTGCTGTCGCGGGTGCGCATGAACCGCCAGTGGGGCGGCATCGTCGACACCACGCCGGACGCTTGCCCGATCATTTCGAAAACCCCGGTACCGAACATGTTCTTCAACTGCGGTTGGGGCACCGGCGGCTTCAAGGCCACACCTGGCTCGGGCAACGTGTTTGCCGCGAGTCTGGCCAAGGGTGAAATGCACCCATTGGCAGCACCGTTTTCCATCGACCGTTTCCACAACGGCGCACTCATCGACGAACACGGCGCTGCTGCCGTCGCCCACTAACAGGAGAAATTCCCATGTTGCATATCTTCTGTCCTCACTGCGGCGAACTGCGCTCCGAAGAGGAATTCCACGCATCCGGTCAGGCGCATATTCCGCGTCCGCTGGATCCGAACGCCTGCACCGATGAAGAGTGGGGCGACTACATGTTTTTCCGCGACAACCCGCGCGGTCTGCACCACGAGCTGTGGGATCACGTCGCCGGTTGCCGCCAGTACTTCAACGTCACTCGCGACACCGTGACCTACGAGATTCTCGAAACCTACAAGATCGGCACCAAGCCGCAATTCACCGACAAGGCTGATACGGCAAAAACAGCCACGACGGCGCTGGGAGAGAAGGTATGAGCCAGACCAATCGCCTGTCCAACGGTGGACGGATCGACCGCAACAAAGTGCTGAGCTTCACCTTCAACGGTCAGAGCTACAAAGGCTTCGAGGGCGACTCGCTGGCCTCGGCACTGATCGCCAACGGCGTCGACATCATCGGCCGCAGCTTCAAGTATTCGCGCCCCCGCGGGATCTTCGCCGCCGGTGCCGAAGAGCCGAACGCCGTGCTGCAGATCGGTGCCACCGAAGCCACGCAGATCCCCAACGTGCGCGCCACGCAACAGGCGCTGTACCAAGGCCTGGTCGCCACCAGCACCAACGGCTGGCCGAGCGTCAACAACGACATGATGGGCATTCTCGGCAAGGTCGGCGGCAAGCTGATGCCGCCGGGTTTCTACTACAAAACCTTCATGTATCCGCAATCGTTCTGGATGACCTACGAGAAGTACATTCGCAAGGCGGCCGGGCTCGGCCGTTCGCCGACCGAAGTCGATCCGGACACCTACGACTACATGAACCAGCACTGCGACGTGCTGATCGTCGGCGCCGGCCCTGCCGGTCTGGCGGCTGCCCTGGCGGCTGCACGCAGTGGTGCGCGGGTGATTCTCGCCGATGAGCAGGAAGAGTTCGGCGGCAGCCTGCTGGATTCGCGCGAAAGCCTCGACGGCAAACCGGCGATGGAGTGGGTGTCCAGCGTCATCGCTGAATTGAAGAACACTCCGGACGTGCTGCTGTTGCCGCGCGCCACCGTTAACGGTTACCACGACCACAACTTCCTGACCATTCACGAACGCCTCACCGATCACCTCGGCGACCGCGCGCCAATCGGTCAGGTGCGTCAGCGCATTCACCGTGTTCGCGCCAAGCGTGTGGTGCTGGCGACCGGTGCCCACGAGCGTCCGCTGGTCTACGGCAACAACGACGTGCCGGGCAACATGCTTGCCGGTGCGGTCTCGACTTACGTGCGCCGTTACGGCGTGGCACCGGGCAAGAAGCTGGTGCTGACCACCAACAACGATCACGCCTACCGCGTGGCGCTGGACTGGCTCGACGCTAGCCTGCAAGTGGTCGCCATCGCCGACGCCCGCAGCAATCCGCGTGGTGCGCTGGTGGAAGAGGCCCGCGCCAAAGGCATTCGCATCCTCACCGGCAGCGCCGTGATCGAGGCCCGTGGCAGCAAGCGCGTCACCGCAGCCCGCGTTGCCGCGATTGACGTCAAAGCGCACACCGTGACCAGCCCGGGCGAATGGCTCGACTGCGACGTGATCGCCAGTTCCGGCGGTTACAGCCCGGTGGTGCACCTGGCTTCGCACCTCGGTGGCAAGCCGGTCTGGCGCGAAGACATCCTCGGTTTCGTTCCGGGCGAAGCACCGCAGAAGCGTGTGTGCGTCGGCGGCATCAACGGCGTTTACGGCCTCGGTGATTCGCTGGCCGATGGTTTCGAAGGTGGCGCACGCGCGGCCAGTGAAGCCGGTTTCGGTGTGGTCGAAGGCACGCTGCCAAAAGCCCTGAGCCGTCTCGAAGAAGCGACCCTGGCGCTGTTCCAGGTGCCGCACGAGAAGGGCACCTCGCGTGCGCCGAAGCAATTCGTCGACCTGCAGAACGACGTCACCGCTGCCGCCATCGAACTGGCGACCCGCGAAGGTTTCGAGTCGGTCGAACACGTCAAGCGCTACACCGCGCTGGGCTTCGGCACCGATCAGGGTAAGCTCGGCAACGTCAACGGTCTGGCCATCGCCGCCCGTTCGCTGAACGTGACCATCCCGCAGATGGGCACCACGATGTTCCGCCCGAACTACACGCCGGTAACCTTCGGCGCCGTGGCCGGTCGTCACTGTGGGCACATCTTCGAGCCGGTGCGCTACACCGCGCTGCATCAATGGCACCTGAAAAACGGCGCCGAGTTCGAAGACGTCGGTCAGTGGAAGCGTCCATGGTATTTCCCGAAGAACGGCGAAGACATGCACGCGGCGGTGAAGCGCGAATGCAAAGCCGTGCGCGACAGCGTCGGCCTGCTCGACGCTTCGACCCTGGGCAAGATCGACATCCAAGGCCCGGATGCCCGCGAGTTCCTCAACCGCGTGTACACCAACGCCTGGACCAAGCTCGACGTGGGCAAGGCACGTTACGGTCTGATGTGCAAAGAAGACGGCATGGTCTTCGACGACGGTGTGACGGCGTGTCTGGCCGACAACCATTTCGTCATGACCACCACCACTGGCGGCGCGGCTCGTGTGCTGCAATGGCTGGAGTTGTACCACCAGACCGAATGGCCGGAGATGAAGGTGTACTTCACCTCGGTCACCGACCACTGGGCGACCATGACCCTGTCCGGGCCGAACAGCCGCAAGCTGCTCAGTGCCGTGACCGACATCGATCTGGCCAACGAAGCGTTCCCGTTCATGACCTGGAAAGAAGGTCTGGTTGGCGGTGTGCCGGCGCGGGTGTTCCGTATCTCGTTTACCGGTGAACTGTCGTACGAAGTCAACGTCCAGGCCGACTATGCAATGGGCGTGCTGGAGAAAATCGTCGAAGCCGGCAAGCAGTACAACCTGACCCCGTACGGCACTGAAACCATGCACGTCCTGCGCGCCGAGAAGGGTTTCATCATCGTCGGTCAGGACACCGACGGCTCGATGACTCCGGACGACCTGAACATGGGCTGGTGCGTCGGTCGCACCAAACCGTTCTCGTGGATCGGCCAGCGCGGCATGAACCGTGAAGACTGCGTGAAGGATCAGCGTAAGCAACTGGTGGGCCTGAAGCCGATCGACCCGAATGTCTGGCTGCCGGAAGGCGCGCAACTGGTGTTCAACACCAAGCAGGCGATCCCGATGACCATGGTCGGCCACGTGACCTCCAGCTACGCGCACAACTCCCTCGGTTATTCGTTTGCCATGGGTGTGGTCAAGGGCGGTCTGAAGCGCATGGGCGAGCGGGTGTTTGCACCGCTGGCCGATGGCAGCGTGATCGAGGCAGAGATCGTTTCTTCGGTGTTCTTCGATCCGAAGGGGGATCGGCAGAACATCTGACAGCTTCGAACCCTGTGGTGTGGCGGATATCGCCTTCGCGAGCAAGCTCGCTCCCACAGGTTTCGGGTTGTTAATGGAATTTGTGTCAGGCATCAGTCCCCTGTGGGAGCGAGCTTGCTCGCGAAGGCGGCAGTGCAGCCACCACAAGGACCGGACCAACAGAATTGAGATAGGTGCTTTATGACCACAGCCAATGTTTACCAACAACGCCCGACCACCGGTGCCCGTGCCGAGTCGTCGCTGCACCATGCCGACCTCGCCAGCCTGGTCGGCAAGGGGCGCAAGAACGCCGGCGTCATCGTGCGTGAAAAGAAACTCCTCGGTCACCTGACGATTCGTGGCGATGGTCACGATGCCGCGTTCGCCGCCGGCGTGCACAAGGCCCTCGGCATTGAGTTGCCCGGCGCCCTGAGCGTGATCGTCAAAGGCGAAACCAGCCTGCAATGGATGGGCCCGGACGAGTGGCTGCTGATCGTGCCAAGCGGTGAAGAATTCGCCGCCGAACAGAAACTGCGCGAAGCGCTGGGCGACCTGCACATCGCGATCGTCAACGTCAGCGGCGGCCAGCAAGTGCTCGAACTGAGCGGGCCGAACGTGCGTCAGGTGCTGATGAAATCCACGAGTTACGACGTGCACCCGAACAACTTCCCGGTCGGCAAAGCAGTGGGCACGGTGTTCGCCAAGTCGCAACTGATGATTCGCCACACCGCTGAAGACACCTGGGAACTGCTGATCCGCCGCAGCTTCTCGGATTACTGGTGGTTGTGGTTGCAGGATGCTTCGGCCGAGTACGGCCTCAGCGTGCAGGCCTGACCTGCTGTGACTGCTTTGTGGTGAGGGGATTCATCCCCGATGGGCGGCGAAGCCGCCCCAGACCAGTCGCTGCGGTTTATCTGTCAGTTCCCGTACACAGGTTTTGCGACTGCTTCGCAGCCGATCGGGGATAAATCCCCTCGCCACAAGCAGTTCAGCATAGCCACAGAGTTCACTCTGCTCACAGATGTTGAAACAGGAGTCACCGCACCATGAGCCGCGCCCCAGACACATGGATTCTGACCGCCGACTGCCCCAGCGTGCTTGGCACGGTGGACGCGGTGACGCGTTTTCTGTTCGAGCAGGGTTGCTACGTCACCGAGCACCATTCGTTCGATGACCGGCTCTCGGGTCGCTTCTTCATTCGCGTGGAATTCCGTCAGCCCGACGGCTTCGACGAACAGTCCTTCCGCGCCGGCCTCGCCGAGCGTGGTCAGGCGTTTGGCATGATCTTCGAGCTGACTGCGCCGAACTACCGGCCGAAAGTGGTGATCATGGTCTCCAAGGCCGATCACTGCCTCAACGATTTGCTCTACCGCCAGCGCATCGGCCAGTTGTCGATGGACGTGGCGGCGGTGGTGTCCAACCATCCGGACCTCAAGCCGTTGGCCGACTGGCACCAGATTCCCTACTACCATTTCCCCCTCGACCCCAACGACAAGCCGTCGCAGGAGCGTCAGGTGTGGCAGGTGATCGAAGAGTCCGGCGCCGAACTGGTGATCCTCGCCCGCTACATGCAGGTGCTGTCACCGGAGTTGTGCCGCAAGCTCGATGGCAAGGCGATCAACATCCATCACTCGTTGCTGCCGGGGTTCAAGGGTGCCAAGCCGTATCACCAGGCCTACAACAAGGGCGTGAAACTGGTCGGCGCCACGGCGCATTACATCAACAACGACCTCGACGAAGGGCCGATCATCGCCCAGGGTGTCGAGGCCGTGGATCACAGTCATTACCCGGAAGATTTGATCGCCAAGGGCCGTGATATCGAGGGCCTGACCCTGGCCCGGGCCGTGGGTTATCACATCGAAAGACGGGTGTTTTTGAACGCTAACAGAACCGTTGTTCTTTAGATCGCCATCGCTGGCAAGCCAGCTCCCACAGGGATTTGTGTCGTACACAATTTTTGAGTTCCACCCCGAAAACCCGT
>NZ_JABULD010000748.1:0-768 GCF_014060985.1 Pseudomonas sp. MD195_PC81_125 | reverse complement strand
CGGTGCTGCCAGGTGTGACGGGTTGCGCCGAGCTGCAGATCCAGCTGTGCGGCAGACAAGGGCATGCTTAGCAGCAGGGCCCAGAACACAATGAGCGTTTTCAAATGATCGCCGTCCATGTCGTAGGAGTGCGCAAAGGTTGGCACAGCCACGCTGGCCCGGGAAGCGGGCCAGTCACATTGTTGATGGCAATGAAATGCACCCGGCCGGCGAGTCAGCCGATGACCTTGGTCAGGTTCGGCAAAATCAGCAACAGCGTGGTGGCGAAAAGAATGAGCCCGGCTTGACGAACTTTCGGTTGTTTGAACATGGCTTGACCGCCTTTATTGTTATTTCCTGATGTTTGCCTGCATATCCATGACGGCAAACGCTGCACTTCCTGTAGAAGAACGTCGGCCCCGGCAAAACCCGACGACCCTGACGTACATGTACTACCTTAGAGCCCGCGTCACGCGCGGCTTAGATCCATTTCGTATGTATTTACTGCTGCTGGCAATAAAAAAGACATGAGGCGTATTGCCAGCTTCTGCGCCGACCGCTTGCTAGACAACTCGCCGACCTGAACCGGTTCACCTGAAGGTGGATGACCGTCCGTCTGAGCGTGCGCGTCAACATCATTGAGCGCTGTGGTCATTGAATCCTCGACGGCGCGGGATAACAGTGAAACCACGAAATTCACTCACCGCACAGGTTCGAGGACGTCATGACCCAAGTTGATTTTCGATGCGCTGCGTACGCCCCGCGGCAAAGGCAAGGCCGATGGCGCGC
>NZ_JABULD010000085.1:0-3600 GCF_014060985.1 Pseudomonas sp. MD195_PC81_125 | reverse complement strand
GGCAGCTCCTACAGGGGATTTGTGTGGGGGTCGGGATTTCAGTGGTGTGGTGGTTTTTCGTGGAATTGGGGCTGTAACGCTGGCGCATCAGCGCTTACCGTAAATCCACTATCCCGCATTCCGAGACCTGCCCATGTCCCCGCGTCTGGAGTACTACAACGCCTCACCCAAGGCGATGAAAGCCATGATCGCCATGGAAGCGCTGACCCGCGACCTGAGTATCGAGGCGCCGCTGTTGCAACTGATCAGGATCCGCGCGTCGCAGCTCAACGGCTGCGCGTTCTGCACCGACATGCACTCGGTGGACGCGCGGCGGGCCGGGGAGAGTGAGCGGCGTTTGTATGCGATTGCGGTGTGGCGCGACAGCGGCTTTTTCAATCCCCGCGAGCGCGCCGCGTTGGCTTGGGCCGAGGCGGTGACGTTGTTGGCTGAAAGTCATGTGCCGGATGATCTTTACCAGTTGGCCAAAGCGCAATTCAGTGAAGCTGAACTGGTGGATCTGACCATGGCCGTCACCACCATCAACAGCTGGAATCGCCTGGCGGTGAGCTTTCGCCAAATCCCAAGCGACTGACGTTCACACCCTGTGATTGAGGTGTTCCTTGTGGTGAGGGGATTCATCCCCGATGGCCTGCGTAGCAGGCCCAACACTATCCGACGCGGGTCCGTCAGATAAACCGAGTCAGCGGATTGACGACTGCTGCGCAGCCGATCGGGGATAAATCCCCTCGCCACAGGTGTGTTTCCCCTTCCTGTAGGTGTGTGAGTTTCTTAGCCTCAGGTGTTTGACTCATTTATTGGTTAATGGGGAGGTTCCGTTATTCGCGGCTGGGCGTTGTGGTTTGACTGAGGTGCCGAAGGTGTTGCCCATGCGTGTGCCTGTTGCGGCCGGCGTCGCGAGGCCAACCTGATTTGGCGGCCGTTTGTTCACGGGAACGTTCATTGCCTCCTGATTCTTCTGCGCGGCGGCAGCACCCTCGGGATTGTTGCCCATCTGCTGGCTCAGACAATCGTAATTCGGCGCCTTGTAGCCGCCCACCGTCACCTCCACACAGCCCAGCGGCTGTTCGGCGTGGGCACTGGCGAAGGCGCTCAGCAGCAGCCCGCCGAGGGCGATTTTCCACAGTGATTTCATGCAAGCCTCCTGGCCGGCCCGAAGCGGCCGTTCTCTGATTGCAGTCTAGTGCAAGCCTCGCGCGAATCCCCGTGATGGTTTTTTTGCACCGCCCGTCACACCAGATTCATAAACAGCCATCAGGATGACGGTTTTCAGGGGTACGTCAGCCGTGCAGCGAGGCAGTTCCAGGGACGGTTTTCAGCGTTCAGCGACGCTCGTGCGCCGGGTGAGTCTGGGGCTGCTGCTTGGCTGGTTCAGCGGCGGGACGACAGCCGGACCGGTGCCGGCCGACCTGCGCATGACCCTGCACATTCCGGCGCAGGATCTGGCCCGGGCGCTGGATCAGTATAGCCACGCCACGGGCGTTGCGGTGCTGGTCGACAGCCAGTTGAGTCGTGGCCGTCGTTCGTTGGCGGTCGATGGCGAATACACCGCTGCCGATGCGCTGCGTCGTTTGCTCGGCGGCAGCGGCCTGATGGCGCGTTATGCCCGCGACGACGCGTTCACCTTGCAGGTGGCGCAGGTCGAAGACGTGCCGTCGGCCCTGGACAAAACCACCCCGGCCAGTGCCGCTGTCAGTCGCAGCTACGCCACTGCGGTGCAAGCGGCGATCGAGCACAACCTGTGCCGTTCGCCGCTGACCCGTCCGGGCAGTTATCGCGCGGTGTTGCAGGTCTGGGTCGGGCGCGACGGCGTGGTGCAGCACAACCGGTTGGTCACCACCACCGGTGATGTACGGCGCGATACCGCGCTGGTGGAGAGCTTTCGCAATCTGAGGATCGACCCGGCCGACGCCCCAGCGCGTTGCGTCAGCCGGTCACGTTGCTGTTGTTACCGGAGTCGTCAGGGAAACGCATGGAATGCACCAAATGGGAAGGAGTTTCCGGGGGATGAAAGACACCGGACAAGGTTCGATGGTCCAGCTGTTCCTGACGTCCTATGAGGACTTTCGGGTGCGCTTGCGACGCCGTCTCGGCTCGGAAGACCTGGCCAACGACGTGCTGCATGAAACCTACCTGCGGGTCGACCGCATGGAAACGCCACCGAACCTGCTGCGGCCCAATGCCTACCTCTATCGCATGGCCCTGAACATCGCCGCCGACCGCCGTCAGGCCGATGCGCGCCTGCTCACCGGCGAGGAAGTCGAAGAGCTGCTGCAAGTCGGCGACGAGGCGCTGGACCCGGCGCGGGTGGTGGGCGGGCAAAAGGAAATTCAGTCGCTGCTCAGTGCTCTTTACGAGCTGCCCGCGCGGCGGCGCAGAATCTTCATCGCGGCGCGGCTGGAGGAGGCACCGCACCTGGAAATCTCCCAGCGCTTCGGCATCTCCACGCGCATGGTCGAAAAGGAAATCAAAGCCGCATTGGGCTTCTGCGCCGCGAAACTGGAAAGAAAAGTGTTTCAGCGGTTCGGTCGCGGGGCCGGAAAACCGTCTTCTGAATAGTGCCCGATCATTTCGTTGAGAATCTGCGCGTTTGAACATCTTTCGACTGACACCTGCCAAGCCATCGGCGGCCGACAAACTGCACAGCGAAGCCCACGACTGGTTGGTCCTGCTGACCTCGGGCCGCGCCACCGTGGCCGACGCCCGCGCCTTGCGCGACTGGTGCGCGCAGAGCGCCGAACATGCTCAGGCTTTCGAGCAGGCCAAGGTGTTGTGGCACAACCTGCAGCCTGCCGCTGAAAGGCTGCAGTCGCCTCGGCGGTTTGGCCGGCGCGCGTTTCTCGGTGGCGCCATTGCTGCGTCGGCGGCGTTTTTGCTGGTACGTGGGACGATTCCCGGTGGCTTTGAAGGGCTCGGCGCCGATTACATCACCGAAGTCGGCCAGCAGAAGCGCTTCGAACCGGTCGATGGCGTGAGCTGGAACTCAACACCCAGACCCGCATTAACCAGCGTTCTGGCGATGATGGTGTGCAGGGATTCGAACTGGTCAGCGGCGAAGTCGAAGTGCAGACTGCGCGGCTGCCATTGGCGATGCAGGCTGGAGGAGGGTGGTTGCGCGCCAGTCAGGCACGGTTCAACTTGCGCAACACCGATCAGCAAGTGTGCGTGACGTGCCTTGATGGTTCGGTGGACGTCAATGTCGATGGTCGCAGCCTGCGCCTGCAGCCGGGTGAGCAACTGACCTACGACGCGCAGCAAGTGGGCGCAGTGCAAAGCGTCGACACCGCCGCAGTGATGAACTGGCGCCAACAAGTGCTGGTATTCAACGGCGCAACCCTCAGCCAGATGATCGACGAGATCAACCGCTACCGCCCCGGCATGCTGCTGTTGCTCAACCGCGAACTCGGCCAACGCCGCGTACAAGCCCGCTTCAGCCTCGACCAACTCGCCGGCGTCGCCCTGCTGATCCGCGACGCCTACGGCGTCAAATGCACCGAACTGCCCGGCGGCGTGGTCGTCCTCAGCTAACCCAATCCCACCAACCCCACCAATCCCAATGTAGGAGCTGCCGAAGGTGCGATCTTTTGATTTTTGATTTTT
>NZ_JABULD010000119.1:0-1049 GCF_014060985.1 Pseudomonas sp. MD195_PC81_125 | reverse complement strand
GGCTGCGATCTTTTTGATGTTGTTTTTTTTAGGATCAAGATCAAAGGATCGCAGCCTGCGGCAGCTCCTACATGGATACGGCGTTTACTCGGCAATATCGCTAACAGGGCGTTATCCATTATGACGATAAAGCAGATCCGCGCCTTCCTCGCCGTGGCCCAGAGCCTGAGTTTCGCCGTGGCCTGCGAGCGTCTGCACTTGTCGCAATCGGCGCTGAGCCTGACCATCAAGGCGCTGGAAGAGGGTTTGGGCGGGCGGTTGTTCAGTCGCAACACGCGCAATGTGGCGCTGACCGCCGAGGGTGAATCGCTGCTGCCGCTGGCTCGGCGCCTGATCGCCGATTGGGACAACGCCGAAGACGAAATGCGCCAGCGTTTCAGTCTGCAACGCGGACGGGTGACGCTGGCGGCGATGCCGTCGTTTGCCGGCAACCTGTTGCCGCCGATCCTCAAGACGTTTCGCGCGCGCTATCCAAACGTCAATGTCACGGTCAACGACGTGATCAACGAACAAGTGCTGGAAATGGTGCGCGACCGCCACGTGGAACTGGGTGTCGCGTTCGAGCCGATGCAGAACACCTCGCTGACGTTCACGCCGCTGTACATGGACCGCTTTGTCGCGGTGGTGCCGCAAGATTCAGCGCTGGCCAGCCTTGGCGAAATCGACTGGCAGACCTTGCTGCAGGAACCGTTCATCACCCTGCAACGGCCGTCGACAGTGCGGGTGATGCTCGAAGAACACTTGCTGGCCCGGGGCATGAAGCTCCCGGTGGAGTTCGAAAGCCATCAACTGGCAACCGTCGGGCGCATGGTCGCCAGCGGGCT
The DNA here is from genome assembly GCF_014060985.1 of Pseudomonas sp. MD195_PC81_125. Taxonomy (NCBI): domain Bacteria; kingdom Pseudomonadati; phylum Pseudomonadota; class Gammaproteobacteria; order Pseudomonadales; family Pseudomonadaceae; genus Pseudomonas; species Pseudomonas sp. MD195_PC81_125. The sequence continues at coordinate 225 of NZ_JABULD010000119.1, read as the reverse complement.
GGGAGTGAGTGCAGTGCCGGCGTTGTGTGCCGAGCAGATGCTCGAACTGGGCGCGCATTGCCTGACCTTGAATGATTCGGTGGAGCGAGCGATTGGCGTGCTGACCGAGCCCGGCAATGAACTGTCGGCAGCGGCGCAGGCGCTGTTCGACATCCTCAAAGCCGAACACTGATCTTCAAACGTTTAACCCCTGTAGGAGCTGCCGAAGCTGCGATCTTTTGATCT
>NZ_JABULD010000184.1:0-3285 GCF_014060985.1 Pseudomonas sp. MD195_PC81_125 | reverse complement strand
TGATAAGGTAATTAAGAGTAGGTTTATAAATGCGGAGGCTGATTATGATTTTGCTATTCAGTATCTAGTGCCGCGTACGGGAGAGTTTACTGCCCAGCGAGTAATGCAGAATCAGAAGTTTTATGATCGGTTGGCGAAAGACATTGTAAATGGTTGTATTATGCCTCCGCTTACTCTTGCAATTATAGCTGAACCGGATTCATGCGGGGAAAGCGTAGAGGAGTGCAGGGAATACGTACAGGGTAATATTGATAAGCTTTTTATCTTGGATGGGATTCAGCGGCTTAATACTTTGTCTAGAGTGGATAAGTCGGGAGTTGAATATGATAAGGGTCAAAGTGTATTTCTTAATATTTTAGTGTGCCCGTCAATTGATCATCTGCTTTATCGAATGATTACTTTAAATAACGGGCAGAAGCCAATGACCGCTCGTCATCAAATTGAAGTGATCGCAGACAATGCATATGATTTCGGTGCGCTTCCATTGATAATTCAAGCGGAAAAGCCAGAGCCCGGTCAGAAAAGAAAAAGAGGCGCATTTAAGAAGGTAGATATTATTAAGTCATATTTGGCCTTTTTAGCGTCCAGTATAAATATTGATAATGAAAAAATCATTCAAGAAAAAATGGATGAGTTGATTGCGTCTAAGATAATGGATACGAATATTTTTGAAAGCGGTACTGAGTTTGATGATGTTGTTGATCAAATACAGCGTTTGATTATATTTGAGAATAATAAAATTTGGTTTGCTAATCAAAATAATATCATTGCGTTCGCGGCAACAGCACGGCAGTCGTATGCTTTTGTGAAAGAGATGACTCCTGAGGAGTTCTGGACCACGTTGGAATCGTTCGAATTGGCATTTTCGTCTCTTGAGGTCTCTAAAATTAAATTGGGCACTGCTAGGCGCAAAGCAGTTGCACATTTTTTTGAGAATTATGAGCAATTAGCTAACGCAGACTTTCACGATATTCTCGATAAAATCTCCATGGTCATATAAATGTCTCGATTCGAAATTGATGGCCTTGAGTTGGACTTCAGTCGCGAGCCTTTTTCTGAAGCTGAGATTTCCCCCTTTTTTATACATAGAACATCTTCTCACGCAAAAGTTTTATCTAAGTTACTTCTCGGTGGTTGTTACTTAAGTGGAAGCCTCGGTGGAGCGCGCCAGGGTTTTAACTATTTTGTATTGGGTGCGCCGAAGACTAATGGGGCAGTAGCGCTTAATCTTATGAGGGCATTCGGAGACTTAGGTGAGGAGAAAAATGGAAAATTATTTAAAGGTACATCAATTAAGCCAATCTGCGATCATTTGAATTCTCAGCGTGTCAATCACGCTTTATTTCATCAATTGTTAAGCGAGATTGCTAAGTCTATGCTGAATCAACGACTCGGCAGGCATCTGTCCGCGTTTGTTCATTCGTACAGAGCTATTGAGAATCTTAGCTATACTTTTCCGTTATTTTATTGTCGTTATAGTAATGAATATTCCAAGGTGTACGGACAATTGAGGGAGTTTTTTAAGGGAGGGGAGTTGGATTTTTGTTCAAATTTTTTATGCTAAGTTAATCTGTGATGACGGACTTGAGCAAAGCCAGTCTAATATTGAGTTTGAAGGGCCTTATAGTAGTGAGTTCGCTAATCATTTGATTCGTCAAATTAACTGGAATGTTGATAAGGCAGGTACAAAGGCCTTGGTGGCAGTGTCTTCTGATGTGGTTGGTCTTGGTTTAAAGGATAATTTTGATCTAATAGTGAATATCCGGAACTCTTACTTCCATCATCTTTCTGGTGGCTCAAAAAATTCCAGTTCGAAAGATATTAAAGATCCTGATAGTTTTTTTAAACCAATAAATGAATTGTCTTATCAGACGATCGGGTACCTAGTAAATAAAATTATTAGAGTTCAGATCTGAGTGTGTTTTCAGCATTGGCATTTTAAGTTTTGGATTAATTTCTATTTTTTTGTTTGTGGATTATTTTTGTAGTTGTCGAGAATAATGGGTTTTTGAATGCGCTATGAGTGTATAAATATTTCGATTTGAAAGTCTAAGCCAGATTTTTTTAGTAGTGTTTCCCTGTTTTGTAATTGTGCTTGTAATATAAAAACAAAAAAGCCAGGAGGCTAACACTTCCTGGCTTTTTTTTGACGGTTCACACTATGGTGGCGCTGAATAGGGGGTTAATCCCAGCTCAACGCACCACCAGTCTGATACTCAATAACCCGTGTCTCAAAGAAATTCTTCTCTTTCTTCAAGTCCATGATCTCGCTCATCCAAGGGAACGGGTTAGTGGTCCCTGGATATTCCTCTTTCAAACCAATCTGCGACAGACGGCGGTTAGCGATGAACTTGAGGTAGTCCTCCATCATCGCCGCGTTCATGCCCAGTACGCCGCGAGGCATGGTGTCACGGGCGTATTCGATTTCCAGCTGCGTACCCTGCAGGATCATCTGGGTCGCTTCTTCCTTCATTTCGGCATCCCACAGGTGTGGGTTTTCGATTTTGATCTGGTTGATCACGTCGATGCCGAAGTTCAGGTGCATGGATTCGTCGCGCAGGATGTATTGGAACTGCTCGGCGACGCCGGTCATTTTGTTGCGGCGGCCCATGGACAGGATCTGGGTGAAGCCGCAGTAGAAGAAGATGCCTTCCAGAACGCAGTAGTAGGCGATCAGGTTGCGCAGCAGTTCTTTGTCGGTGTCCGGGGTGCCGGTTTCGAACTTCGGATCGGAGATCGAACGGGTGTACTTCAGGCCCCAGGCTGCCTTTTTCGCGACCGATGGAATCTCGTGGTACATGTTGAAGATTTCGCCTTCATCCATGGCCAGCGATTCGATGCAGTACTGGTAGGCGTGGGTGTGGATCGCCTCTTCGAAGGCCTGGCGCAGGATGTACTGGCGGCATTCCGGGTTGGTGATCAGGCGGTACACGGCCAGGACCAGGTTGTTGGCAACCAGGGAGTCGGCGGTGGAGAAGAAGCCGAGGTTGCGCATCACGATGCGGCGCTCGTCGTCGGTCAGGCCTTCCGGGTTTTTCCAGAGGGCGATGTCGGCGGTCATGTTGACTTCTTGCGGCATCCAGTGGTTTGCGCAGCCGTCCAGGTACTTCTGCCAGGCCCAGTCGTACTTGAAAGGTACGAGTTGGTTGAGGTCGGCGCGGCAGTTGATCATGCGCTTTTTCGTCAACGGCGACACGGGCGGAGGCGCCTTCGAGTTCGGCGAGGCCTTCGGCGACGTCGAGGGAATCCAGTGCGGCCTTGGCGCGGGCCACGGCGGCCGAGTCG
>NZ_JABULD010000283.1:0-1721 GCF_014060985.1 Pseudomonas sp. MD195_PC81_125 | reverse complement strand
AAGTACAACAAAGTGATCGACCTTTGGTCGAAGGCAAACGACGAAGTTTCCAAGGCGATGATGGCCAACCTCTCGAAAGAGAAAGTCATCGACCGTCACGGCGACGAAGTTGACCAAGAGTCCTTCAACTCGATGTACATGATGGCCGACTCGGGTGCGCGGGGTTCCGCAGCACAGATTCGTCAGCTGGCCGGTATGCGTGGTCTGATGGCCAAGCCGGACGGTTCCATCATTGAAACGCCGATTACTGCGAACTTCCGTGAAGGTCTGAGCGTACTCCAGTACTTCATCTCGACTCACGGTGCTCGTAAAGGTCTGGCGGATACCGCGTTGAAAACTGCGAACTCCGGTTACCTGACTCGTCGTCTGGTAGACGTGGCGCAGGATCTGGTTGTAACCGAGATCGATTGCGGCACCGAACACGGTCTGCTGATGACTCCGCACATTGAAGGCGGTGACGTTGTAGAGCCGTTGGGTGAGCGCGTATTGGGTCGTGTTATTGCCCGTGACGTATTCAAGCCAGGCACCGAGGACGTTATCGTTCCTGCCGGTACTCTGGTGGACGAGAAGTGGGTCGAGTTCATCGAGCTGAACAGCATCGATGAAGTGATCGTGCGTTCGCCGATCAGCTGCGAAACCCGCTATGGCATTTGCGCCAAGTGCTACGGCCGTGATCTGGCTCGTGGTCACCAGGTGAACATCGGTGAAGCGGTCGGCGTTATCGCTGCCCAGTCCATCGGTGAGCCGGGTACCCAGCTGACAATGCGTACGTTCCACATCGGTGGTGCGGCAAGCCGTACTTCCGCAGCAGACAGCGTTCAGGTGAAGAATGGCGGTACTGTCCGTCTGCACAACCTGAAACACGTTGAGCGAGTGGATGGCCACCTGGTTGCCGTGTCCCGTTCCGGTGAGCTGGCCATCGCTGATGACTTCGGTCGTGAGCGTGAGCGTTACAAGCTGCCGTACGGTGCTGTGATTTCGGTTAAAGAAGGTGACAAGGTCGACGCTGGCGCAATCGTCGCCAAGTGGGATCCGCACACTCACCCGATCGTTACCGAAATGAAAGGTACCGTGACCTACGTGGGCATGGAAGAAGGCATCACGATCAAGCGTCAGACTGACGAATTGACCGGTATGACCAACATTGAAGTACTCGACGCGAAAGATCGTCCAGCTGCTGGCAAGGAAATCCGTCCAGCAGTGAAGATGGTCGACGACAACGGCAAGGATCTGTTGCTGCCAGGCACTGACGTTATCGCTCAGTACTTCCTGCCAGCCAACGCCCTGGTCGGTGTTGCGGACGGTGCGAAGATTGCGATCGGTGATGTTATCGCTCGTATCCCGCAAGAAACTTCGAAAACCCGCGACATCACCGGTGGTCTGCCGCGTGTTGCCGACCTGTTCGAAGCTCGTCGTCCGAAAGAGGCGTCGATTCTGGCTGAAGTCAGCGGTACTATCGCGTTCGGTAAAGAGACTAAAGGCAAGCGCCGTCTGGTTATTACCCCGAACGACGGTAGCGATCCGTACGAAGAGCTGATTCCGAAGTGGCGTCACCTGAACGTGTTCGAAGGCGAACAGGTTAACCGCGGCGAAGTTATCTCCGACGGTCCAAGCGATCCGCACGACATCCTGCGTCTGCTGGGTGTGAGCGCGCTGGCCAAGTACATCGTGAACGAGATCCAGGACGTTTACCGTCTGCAAGGCGTGAAGATCAACGATAA
>NZ_JABULD010000338.1:0-2354 GCF_014060985.1 Pseudomonas sp. MD195_PC81_125 | reverse complement strand
GCTGCGATCTTTTGATCTTGATTCAGAAAACCAAAAGTCAAAAGATCGCAGCCTTCGGCAGCTCCTACAGGGTTTTGTGTTTACTCAGCGATGAATTTCGCACTGACGTACGGCGAATAATCCGGCAGCACCGTCTCGACCTTGCCCTGTTCCTTCAAAAACTTCGCCGTCTCACCAATCGCTTTCGCCGTGCCACCGTCCAGCAGTGCGGTGGATTGCTGCGCCTTGGCATCCGGGAAGGCCGAACCGGCCAGCAGCTCCGGCACGTCGGCCGCATTGGCACCCGTCAGTTTTGCGATTTTCTGCACTGGCGCCGAGTCTGCTGTCCAGCTGTCCTTATGGCTGGCGTAATCGGCAAACGCATCTAGAGTGACCTTGGCAAACCTGGCCACCACCTCAGGATGCTTTTCGGCGTAGTCCTTGCGCGCGACCCAGACTTCGAAGGTCGGTGCGCCCCATTGGCCGACTTGTGCGGCATCGGTCAGGGTCTTGCCGGTCTTGCGGATTTCCCCCAGCGCCGGCGACCAGACAAACGCGCCATCTATATCTCCACGCTTCCACGCCGCTGCGATTTCTGCGGGCTGCAGGTTCACCACTTTGACTTTCGAGGTGTCCAGGCCCCAGTGCTTGAGTGCGCCGAGCAGGCTGTAGTGGGAAGTGGAAACGAAAGGCGTGGCGATGGTCTTGCCGACCAGGTCCTGCGGGGTATTGATCCTGCTGCCATTGCGCACCACCAGCGCCTCGGCGGCGTTGATCTGCGCTGAAACAATGAAAGCGACGATCGGCAGATTGCGCGATGCGGCCGCTGCCAAAGGACTGGAGCCAAGGTTGCCGATCTGTACGTCGCCTGATGCGATGGCTGTCACAACTTCCGGGCCGCTATTGAAGCGACGCCAGTCGATTTTCTCGCCGATGGTCTTCTCGTAGACGCCGTCGGCCTGAGGGACTTTGCTCGGGTCGATACCGGTTTGATAGCCAACGGTGAGGTTGGCGGCATGGGCGGAAAAAGAAATCAGCGCCGATACACAAACTGTAACAAATTGACTAGATAGTGCGCGTTTGGCCATCATGGCGTCGCCTTTTCGATAGGGTTTGACGAATCGGGGTTGCGCCAAAGCTAATCGATATAAAAAAAGGCTAACAAATACCATTTAGGAATGAGCTTAGTCGCCGATACGCTGTTTCCCGGCGGAGATGGCACGATACTGGCCATATTTCGAAATGATATTAAAAAGAATGAATAAATTCTTTTTGGGTTTATCAGGAAATCTTTACTCTGCACGGACCAAATCACTGCGATTAGACCTTGGTCGTAGACACACAAGTTTACGATTGACTTGTCAGTCACGGTCTGGCGCTAATCGCGCATCTTAGGATCCAGGGCATCAGACCCCGGGCCAGGAACACAAGAATTAGAAACGAGAGGAGCTTTACATGAACAAGTCCACCTTGGCCCTGGCTGTGGCCGTAGGGGTTTTGGCGCAGCAGGCAGGCGCCGCCGGTTTCATCGAAGACAGCAAAGCTACTTTGGGGCTGCGTAACTTCTACATCAACACTGATAACCGTGACTCCGGCACCAAAGCGGCTGGCGCTCAGAACAAGAACGAAGAATGGGGCCAAGGCTTCGATCTGCGTTTCATCTCCGGTTACACCCAAGGCACCGTAGGCTTCGGTATCGATGCCATCGGCCTGTTGGGCGTGCGTCTGGATTCGGGCGGCGGCACCAACGGTGCAACCTCGACGTCCTACGGTGGCACAGTGTTCCCGAGCAAGTCCAATGGCGAAGCTGTTGATAACTTCTCGAGTCTGGGCCTGACCGCCAAGGCCAAAATCTCTCAGACCGAACTGAAGCTGGGCACGTTGCAGCCGAAGAACCCGGTCATCGTGACCAACGACGGTCGTCTGCTGCCACAAACCTGGCAGGGTGGCCAGATCACTTCCGGCGAGATCAAGGACCTGACTCTGGTCGCTGGTCAGATCGAAGCAGTGAAAGGGCGTAACTCCAGCAACAACGAGAACCTGTCTGTTGGCGGTGCGAACGCTCGCGTGGCCAACAGCAACAAGTTCTACTACGCCGGTGGTGACTACAAAATCACCAAGGACCTGACTGCCCAGTACTACTACGGCAACCTGGAAGACTTCTACAAGCAGCACTTCCTGGGTCTGGTTCACAACTGGGCAATCGGCCCAGGCGTACTGAAGTCTGACTTCCGCTACTTCCACAGCAGCGACGACGGCGCCAACGGCAACACCGCCGCCTACTTCGGCAACGGTAACTACGTCGGCAATGTCAGCGGTAAAGGTCCGATCGACAACAACCTGTACAGCGGCCTGTTCCTGTATACCGTTGAAGG